>DASZRZ010000483.1:0-5252 GCA_035548935.1 Terriglobales bacterium | reverse complement strand
TTGGCGACATGGGGACCAAAATCGCCACTGCCGCTATACCAAACGTTCCGCAAGCGTCCGCGACTGTACTTGATCCGGAAGCGACCTTTGTGGAAACGTCTGCCCCACGACAGAAAGAGCAGACAAAACCCCAGCCGCTCCCACCCAAGGCATCTAAAAACGGACCCAACCGATCCCTGATGCCTGCGGTTGTTGTGGTGGTCGCTGTGATTGCTGCCGCCGGGTTATGGTTTGGCCTGCGGAACAGAACGGCGCCTCCGGTTCAGGAAGCTGCGGGGGTTCAGGAAGCGGAGCCGGTTCAGCAAGCAGTGCCGGTTCAGGAAGCAGCACCGCTTCAGCAAGCAGTGCCGCCTGCTGGGGTGAGCCAGCCTCCGGTTGTGCCCACGCCGTTACCAGCGGCAAGCCAGCCGCCAGCGGCCTCAATGCCGCCGCCTGCCGATGCCGGCGCCCGGAAGAAGGCTCCGGCAGCCGTTCCGTCCGTGCCTGTGCCGCCTGCCAGCAAAGCCCCTGCTGGAATCAAAACCACCGGCAGCGCCGGCACAATCGATGCCAAGGCAGCTTCCACCGGCAATACGGCGAAAACCAGTCAAGCGCCCAAGGCGGCGCCGTTGGCGGCACAGCCGGAAGCTGTGGCGTTTGATCCCAGGACGCTGAATCCGAAAGAGAATGCGAGATTAAAAATCGAGGCCGATAAAATCCCGCCCGGCCTGGACTTTACGGTTGAAATGAACGGAAAACTCTACTTTCAGGGGAGCACCGAGGAAAAAAAGAAGGAGTACAACGACCTCTATGTTCCTCCCGGAGTGCATGAGTTCCGCGTTTCGGCGAAGAGCGGCGCGGTGCAGAAGATTTCCAATACCGTGAGCACGGAATTCAAAGCAAAAAAACGAAATACCATGAAGATTGAGCTGCGAATGCAGGGTCGGCCTCCGGAATCGGGAGTGCCCAAGGGCCTTTATGACGAAACCCAGCTCGTGCTCTCATTGAAGTAAGGAATTCCACCCTACCCAAGCTCCTGGCTCCCCCCATGCGGCGATTAGAAGCCTTATTCTCCGCAGAAATGCGGAGAATGGTGGTATTTGCGAAGAAAATCAAGTATAATCTCCGCATATTATGCGGAGATTATACATCCACGATCTCCCGAGCTGGCCCCGGTTCGAATGGAACAGGGAGCGCCTGACCGGACCTCTGGCTGACGTCCGCCATCGGCAGGGACGGTTAATCGGCCGTATGGAAGCCCTTGGTTTTAACCTCCGGCAGGAGGCCGTGTTGCAGACCCTCACGTCCGATGTGGTTAAGAGTAGCGAGATTGAAGGGGAAAAGTTGGACGCGGAACAGGTCCGGTCCTCGGTCGCCCGCAGGCTTGGGATGGATATCGGCGCGCTGAAGCCTGTGGACCGCAATGTCGAAGGCATCGTCGAAATGATGCTCGATGCTACGCGCCACTACGAGCAGCCGCTAACTGCTGACAGGCTTTTTGCCTGGCATGCATCCCTGTTTCCAGCGGGCCGCAGCGGCATGATGAAAATCAGGGTTGGCGGCTGGCGTAACGATAGCACCGGTCCGATGGAAGTAGTCTCCGGCCCGTTTGGAAAGGAGCGTGTCCATTTTCAAGCACCACCCGCTGCGCGCCTTGACGGGGAGATGAAGGAATTCCTGGATTGGTTCAACGCAGAAACCGGCATGGATGCCGTTCTCAAGTCCGCGCTGGCTCACCTCTGGTTCGTGACCATCCACCCGTTCGATGACGGGAATGGACGCATCGCGCGGGCCATCTCCGATCTGACTCTGGCACGCTCCGAGAATAGTTCTCAACGCTTTTACAGCATGTCGGCGCAAATCCGCCTGGAACGCACCGCCTATTACAACATTCTTGAGCAGTCACAGACGGGCACGATGGATATCACGTCTTGGATGGAATGGTTCCTCGGATGTCTGGGCCGCGCGATCGAAGGCGCGCAAACGACTCTGGGCTCCGTGCTTTCCAAGGCGCGCTTTTGGGAAGCCATTGCGGGCGTCCCGCTCAACGAACGTCAGCGCCGGGTCATCAACCGGCTTCTCGACGGCTTCGAGGGCAAGCTCACCACATCGAAATACGCAAAGCTCGCGAAGTGCTCGCAGGACACAGCGCTTCGTGACATTCTGTCTCTCGTCGAGCGTGGCATCTTGATACGAAATCCCGAAGGCGGGCGCAGCACGAGCTATTCGCTTGCTGAAAGTCCTGAGCTGCGTTGAGTGCGATTAGTAAGAAGGTATTCTAGAAAGATGGTAAGCCGGAAGGTGCTCCGCCCGCATCTCCAGAATCCCAGCGAACAAATTAGAGAATGGTGGCCAGGGAGGGACTCGAACCCCCGACGCCAGCCTTTTCAGGGCTGCGCTCTACCACCTGAGCTACCTGGCCATTCTTGGAGCGCCGGACGAAAGCCGGCAGGATATCTTGGCAGGACCGTCCTTACGGGACGGACTATTCTAGCAATCTCCGGCGAATCCCTCAAATCGCATTGGTTGTGAAAGCGGATTTACTCGCGGGCGCATTATCGTCAACATCAATTTCCGCTGGCCGTGCCGCTTTCCATCCACGCGGTGTACCAGAGGTTCAGCAGCATTTGCGAGCCTGCGGCAAGCCGCCGCCGCAGAAATTCCCGTGCCGCCGGTGAACCCTGGTTATCGAATCCGCCCTGCTTCTCGATTTCATAGAGCGGACGCACCTGCGCCGCCGAATCCCGAAGAAATGCCATGTAGTCGTGGAACGGTTTTTGTAGCCGCACCGGACGGCCTACCAGTCCGCTGAATTGCAACTGCTCCCGGTTCCGCTCTACGAACGTGCCTTCAAATTTCCAGTGAAGATTATTGGACGTGCTATATCCCCGTGGATTCTCGCCAATCCAGCCGTTGTAGTGGATCGTGGTGTGCAAGGGATTTGCGCCGTCCGCCACGTAATGCCCCAGCCATCCCGCATAGAAGACCGCGTTCTGCTCCGCCATCGACGAGGATTTTCCCTCCGCCTGCCGCCGCCGGTATTCGCGGAATGCCACCTTCAACCGCTCGTAGATTTCCAACGTTACATAAGGCTGCATCCCGACCTTTTCTGGAAGGTAATCATCGGCATGGTGCGCGGCGGCTGCCCGCCTGGCATAGAGGTAGCGGTAAAAGTCGTAGCGCGTGGGGGGAAGCTGGGTCAGGTCCGCGATCCGTTCAAGATTGATAAAGTGGTCAGGCTCCTGTGCGGTTTTGAGAATAGCGTCCGCCGCTCTCCAGCGGTCGGGCTCCGGGCCAAGATAGGCGAGCCGTCCCTCGGCCAGCCGGAGAAATGCTGGCATCTCCGGTGGCAAGCTCTGCGCGGCGAAGCGGTTGATCAGTGTGTGACCCTCATCGCCCCATCCATAGGCAGGCGGCTGCAACAGCAGAACCTGGAAGAGGGCTAACGCAAGTGCGCGTTTGATTGTGCGCATTACTCTTTGCTTCTTACGCAGGAGCATGTGGAAGTCTACTCCAACAAAAGCGCGTCAGTTCTCGGTTCTATAAGGGAGGGATCAATGGGGGCCGGTTCTTGTTGAGATCAAGCGAAGTGGGGACAATGAAGTTTAGATCAGTGAAGTGAGGATGAGGAAAGTGCAAAGGGAGCGCTATCCGTTTCCGGATACCGCTCCCTGCCCGGCCAGTATTATCCGGCTCGTAGTGGTCTTATTTATTTTGCTCAGGCGCGGGTTGTGCCTCTTGCGGAGGGTTCGATTGCACATCGGGTTGCTCGTCATCGGGCAAGGGCATCAACAGTCCACCGGGCGGTGCGGGTGTGGCAGCAGGTTGATCTGGGCCGGGGAGCCGATCCTGATTGGGCTGTTGCGCCGGGGCTACTGGCCTCTCAGGCTCCACCACCACACTGCCATTACGATTACGTAAAAGCACGGGACCACCCTGAAGGGTTCGCGCCTGGCGCTCCGCCTCGATTCGCAGTTGCACCTGCTGGCCGCTGACCTCTGCCATGTTGCGAAGCGGCTTTCCCTCGGCCCCGGCGCGCGTGGATACATCCACCCGGGTGTCTCCGCCTCGCGCCTCCTGAGCCTGCGCATAGTAGAAATCAGCCGTCTCCCGGTCGCCTTCCATCTCCGCGAGGTAGCCCATGTTGTTCAGCGTGAAAGCATTTCTCGGATCAAGTTTGTAAGCCTGCTCGAAGTACTGCCGCGCCGCTTTGGGTTCATTGCGGTTGATTGCGGAAACACCGCGAAGATTCAAGCGGGCGATTCGAGCCTCCGCCGACTGTTCGTTGCGCATCACCCTGCGGAGCTTGCTGGCATTGTTTTCCGCGGCTTTGCTGATGGGCTCGCCGCGCGTGTCTTTATCAACGGCAACCACAACCGGCTCCTCAGATCGGAGCCTGGCGGACTTCATGTAAAAATCCAGAGCCTGCTCCAGCTCGCCTTCCTTCTCCTTGGCAAAGCCCATATTGTTCAACGTGAACGGGTTTGAGGAGTCGAGCTTCAGCGCTTTCATCAGGAGCACATCGGCCTCCGGAGCGCGGTCCTTCAACAGTAGGCTAATGGCTTCGAGGTTGAGCTGGTTGACCTGAAGCTGCAAATCGTCGGTTCTTCCGGCCACCTCCGCCACCGTCTTGCCCTTCAGAGACTCCGAGCTTGCCGAAGCGATGGTGGCCTCCGATTTCTGTTCCGCCGCCAGCGCATAGAAGCGCTGAGCCCGCTCCAACTGGCCTTCAATTTCGGCGATATATCCCAGGTTGTTGAGCGTGAAGGGATCGTTGGGATCGAGCAGGTAGGCTTTATAAAAAAGATTTTTCGCCTTGTCGTAGTGCTGCTTCTCAACGGCCTTGACTCCATCCTGGTTGAGCTTTTGTACCGGGGTGGCTTTGCTACGTTTGGGGATGGTAATGCGCACTTCGGCTGTCGCGGGCATGGAAGCCAACTCCACCAATAGAACGATTCCGGTGAAGAGCAGGGAACGTGCTCTCATTAGGCGTTGGACCTCCGGGAGACCGTCAACAGGTTAACTTGCTGTCCGGCAGGCGCTCTCCTGTTATTTGGATGGGATTCTGGCGGAAACGTTTGCCTGCCGCAAAGCTTTTTAGCGTCAAATCTTTCTGCTTCAACTCCGGACCCTTTCCCGGCATCCAACTACCTGCCGCGTGCGGTGTGGACTACGTAAAGCACCGGTAATTGAAGAAGCCGGGAGTGAAGAAGTGATGAAGCGTTTTCCCCTTGCGTTGGCTGTAGCCTGCTTTTGTTTGAGCTTTGCATTTG
>DASZRZ010000482.1:0-4450 GCA_035548935.1 Terriglobales bacterium | reverse complement strand
AACCCATTTCGCGAGATCTATGTATTGCAGGACCGTTTGAACCGCCTCACCGAGGGTTCGTGGGGCACGGCGAGTCCGCGGACCGAAGAGGGGCTGCCCGTGGCGAACTTTGTGCCGCCGGTGGATATCTACGAGGACGAGCAAGGCATTGTGGTAAAGGCCGAGGTTCCTGGAGTCGATCCCAGGGAAATCGACGTAAGGGTGGAAAACAACACGCTTACGATTCGGGGCGAGCGCAAATTCGAGAAGGAAGAGAAAGAAGAAAAATTCCATCGCGTGGAGCGGCGCTATGGGACTTTTTACCGCGCCTTTTCGCTGCCGAACACGGTGGAGGCAGAGAGCTGCCAGGCCAACTACAATCATGGACTTCTGGAGGTCCGGCTGGCGAAGCGCGCCGAGGCCAAACCGAAGCAAATCAAAGTGAACGTTTCGAGCGGCAAGACGGGCGAGGCGGGGAAGCAGATCGATGCCCAGACAAAACCAGCAGCCTGACGGGAAATTAACGCGGCGGTGAGGCGGAGAGCGGCGGAAGAGCTGCCTCCGCCGAATTTTTTAGTGCGGAGCACCGGGGATTGATAAGGTTAACTTCTATTTTGTTAGCGTCTGTTCGTTAACCTCGAGCTTGCTAACGCGTGTTTACTAACTTCGGATTACTGTCCCAGGTTTGATGACCCCGGGTTCTGATGATCCGGGCAAGGATGGACTTCCATGGCAATTCGATGGGAAAAGCTGACGGTGAAGGCGCAAGAGGCGGTGCAGCGGGCATCCGAGATAGCCGCGAGCAACGGCAATCCCGAGCTGCTGCCGGTGCATTTGCTGGCGGCCCTGGCGGAGGACCGCGAGGGAATCGTGCTGCCGGTTCTGGAAAAGATTGGCGCCGGTCCGCAGAAGATTCTTGCGGAAGCAAATCGCGAGATTGAACGGCTGCCGAAGGTTTCCGGGGGTGGAGCGCAGCCTTCACTTTCTTCCAGCGCCCAGCGGCTTGTCGATCAGGCATTTAAGGAAGCGGACAACTTCAAGGATGAGTACGTCTCCACCGAGCATCTGCTGCTGGGCATAGTGCAGCTCAAAGGCGATGTGACGGAGAAGATTCTGACCGCGCAGGGCGCGACTTACGATTCGATTCTGAAAGCGCTGCAGACGGTACGCGGATCGAGCCGGGTGAAGGATCAGAATCCCGAGGGCAAGTATCAGGCGCTGGAGCGTTATGCGCGTGACCTGACGGAGTTGGCGCGGCGAGGAAAGCTGGATCCGGTGATTGGCCGCGACGAAGAGATACGGCGGGTGGTGCAGGTTCTTTCGCGACGGACCAAGAATAATCCGGTATTGATCGGAGAGCCCGGCGTGGGGAAGACGGCCATTGCCGAGGGGCTGGCCCAGCGCGTGGTTTCGGGAGACGTTCCAGAGGCGCTGCGGAACAAGCGGGTGGTATCGCTCGATCTGGGATCGATGCTGGCGGGGGCGAAGTACCGCGGCGAGTTTGAAGACAGGTTGAAGGCGGTACTGAAGGAGATTGAAGATTCCCAGGGACAGATCATTCTGTTCATCGACGAGCTGCATACGCTGGTGGGAGCCGGAGCGGCGGAGGGCGCGATTGACGCCAGCAACATGCTGAAGCCGGCGCTAGCGCGAGGCGAGCTGCGCGCCATTGGCGCGACCACGCTGAGTGAGTACCGCAAGTACATCGAAAAAGATGCCGCCCTGGAGCGCCGCTTCCAGGTGGTGATGGTGGGAGAGCCCAACGTGGAAGACACCATCGCGATTTTGCGGGGGTTGAAGGAGCGCTACGAGGTTCACCACGGGGTACGCATCAAGGACTCTGCGATTGTGGCGGCAGCCACGCTTTCGCACCGTTACATCACCGACCGCTTTCTGCCGGACAAGGCAATCGACCTGGTGGATGAAGCGGCGGCATCGCTGCGCATCGAGATCGACTCAATGCCCACGGAGATCGACCAGCAGGAGCGCCGGGCAACGCACCTGGAGATTGAGCGGCAAGCGCTGATGAAGGAAAAGGACGCGAACTCGCGGGAGCGCCTCGCGCTGGTGGAAAAGGAGCTGGCGAATCTGCGGGAGCAGACGGATGCGTTGAAGGCGGTGTGGCAGAAGGAGAAGAAGTCGATTGGCCGCATCCGCGAGCTGAAGGAGAAGGTGGAGCAACTAAAGATCGAAGAGCAACAGCAGGAGCGCCGAGGCAACTTCGAGCGGGTGGCCCAAATCCGTTACGGAGAGCTGCGCCAGCTGGAACAGGAGATGGAAAAGCTGAACGCGCTGGCAGATGGCCAGTCTTCGCGGATGTTGAAGGAAGAGGTGGACGATGAGGACATTGCCCGCATTGTCTCCAAATGGACCGGCATACCGGTTTCGAAGATGCTGGAGGGCGAGGTCCGCAAGCTGATCGAGATGGAGGACCGGCTGCATCAGCGGGTGATCGATCAGCGCGAGGCGATCACGAAGGTATCGAATGCCGTGAGGCGTTCGCGCGCGGGGCTGAGCGATCCCAAGCGGCCCATCGGGTCGTTTATTTTTCTGGGACCGACGGGTGTGGGCAAGACGGAGCTGGCGCGGGCGCTGGCGGAGTTTCTGTTTGACGACGAGCACAACATCATCCGCCTCGACATGTCGGAGTACATGGAGAAGCATGCGGTGGCTCGCCTGATTGGAGCGCCTCCGGGGTACGTGGGATATGAAGAGGGAGGACAGCTAACGGAGGCGGTAAGGCGGCGTCCCTATGCCGTGGTGCTGTTCGATGAGATTGAGAAGGGACATCCCGATGTGTTCAACGTGCTGCTGCAGATCATGGACGACGGGCGGCTGACCGACGGCAAGGGCCGCACGGTGGACTTCAAGAATACGGTCATCATCATGACGTCGAATCTGGGGTCGAGTTACCTGCTGGAGATGAACACGGATCAGGATTATGAACACGCCCGCCAGGAGGTGATGAAGGCGGTGCAGGCGCACTTCCGCCCGGAGTTCATTAACCGGGTGGATGATGTGATTGTCTTCAAACCGCTGGGCCGCGAGGAGCTGAAACAGATCGTGGACTTGCAACTGGAGCATCTGCGCAGGCTTTTGACGGAGAGGCGGGTGAGCATCGAACTGACGGATGCCGCCAAAGAGCTGGTGCTGAACGAGGGCTACGACGTGAGTTATGGGGCGCGACCATTGCGGCGGGCGCTGCAGCGGCTGGTGCAGGATCCGCTGGCGATGAAGATTCTCGACGGCGAGGTGCTGCACGGGGATCACGTGGTGGTGAATGCCGAGGCGGGAAAGATGAAGTTCGAGGTGTCGCACCGCGTGGCCGCGGTGTAGTGCTCCAGCCGTTTTTGAAAAGCGGGGGGGAGAATGGGAGCAGGGATCAAAAAGAATCCCGAGGTGATGTTGCCCCCATTCTTCTCGACCAGCGGTTCGCTTTAGACCCTTGCTGACCTGCGATCATGCTTCCTTGCGGTTGCGATGATGCGATCTGGCTCGGGCTCCGGGCTAGCCGCCAACCGGAAAAACCGGTTCAACGCCTCGGGACTCTATCTTGCCTTTGACTTGTTTTCCGTTCTCCTCAACCAGCGCATTGCTAAAGACCGTTGCCGCACCCTCCGCCCTTGCATCGTGAGATGTGGGTAGTGGTTTGACTCCAGCCCCGGGACGCTGCACCAACCGGGAAAACCAAAAACTGTCAAAGAACGAGTTTGTTTTACGCTCCCGCGAAATTTAGTCAAGCGCCGGAAACGATTTTTTATCCCGTTTGTTTTCAGATATGAAGCGCGATGTTCACAACGCCTTGCTGCGATGTGGTGCACGCGGTTTTGTAGGGGATTTATGCAGATGTAAAAGTATCGTGAATCAAGGCTCCGGGAGCGATGGAGGGATGGGAGCGAAGCGGAATCCGCATGTGCAAATCGAGGGAAAAATCAGGGATGAAGCGGATTTGCTAAATGTTCTGAAGGAGCGTTTGGTTAAGACTGGGTGCTCAGGACGTGAACACTTAAGACTGGGGCGTGATTCCGGAAAGAAGGGCACGCTGCTGATACGCGGACTTTACAGTGCTCTCAGCCGGGCGGAGGATCGTAGTGCGCAGGTATTTGTAGGGGTTAACGGGTGCGCCCTTGATCCAGACCTCGTAGTGGAGATGGGAGCCGGTGCTGCGTCCGCTGTTGCCCACGTAGCCGATGACTTCGCCGCGGTGGATGTTCTGGCCCGAGATAATGGCAAAGCCCGAGAGATGGCCGAAGCGGGTGGTGATTCCGTTGGAATGCTCGATTTCCACCAGGCGGCCATAGCCGCTGTAGAAGTCAGCGTAATTGACGATGCCATCGGCGGGAGCGACGACGGGCTGGCCGTAGTCGGCTGCGATATCGATGCCGCGGTGGAAGGCTCCTTCCCCGTTGAAGGGATCAATGCGTTCGCCGAAGGACCCGGTAATGCGTCCTTCAACCGGCCAAAGGGTAGG
>DASZRZ010000481.1:0-16964 GCA_035548935.1 Terriglobales bacterium | reverse complement strand
TGGACATGGTAAATGACGCGCAGGGGAGAGCGGGAATGGCAAAGACTCATGGCCCGCTGCCTGTACAGAGTTAAAGGTTTGCTATTATGCGTGCAAGCCCTGTACAGGGGGCGGGTGCATGCCACCACGGGACGAGTGCCCGTGGGTAGTGCTGGAAGTTCATAGCGGGGGATCGTTGCCAACCGAGCATCAGGTGAGATGGTCGCAGTTGCGTGTGGGACTGGTGGTGATTTTCGCCAGTATCACGTTGGGCGTGCTCATCTTCCTCATGACCGGAGCCACTGGCCTGTTTACCCGCAAGATTACCCTTTACGCCAACTTCGACAACGCGGAAGGACTGCGCGGCGGCGCACCTGTGCGGCTGGCCGGGGTCGATATCGGAAACGTAATTTCGCTTCGCATAGTGTCCAGCAAACTGGAAACGCCAGTGGAAGTAAAGATGAGCGTCAATACCAAATACATTGAGGCTCTGCGGACGAACTCCGTCGCCACGCTGGCTACCGCGGGGGTGCTGGGCGAGACCTTTGTGGATATTGTGACGCCGCCACCGGCGCCGGCACTGGGAAACTCCGAGGTGATCCATGATGGAGCCACGCTGGTGACCAAGGAGCAGCCCGCTCTGCAGGACGTGGTGAGAGCCAGCCAGACCACATTGGAGAACGTTGAAATCCTGGTGAAGCGGCTGGACCGGATTGTTGCTCAAGTGGAGAGCGGGAGCGGCTCGGTTGGTAAATTTATTTACGATGAGCAGCTCTACAGCCGGGTGAACCGTTTGCTGGTGGAGGTGCAGGCCATCGTAAGCGGCTTGAATAACGGGCAGGGCACCATCGGCAAGCTGCTATCAAACGACGAGCTTTACGTGAAGGTCAATGCGGCGGCGAACAAGGTCAACCTCGTGCTGGACGAAGTGCAGGCCGGACATGGAACGATCGGTAAGCTGGTGAAGGATCCCAGCCTCTACGACAATGCCAACTCAACGCTGGCGAAGAGCAATCAGTTGATCGCCGACATCAACGCGGGCAAGGGTGCGATCGGTAAACTCACGCAGGACCAGGCGCTGGCGCGCAAGCTGGATACGACCATCACACAGCTTTCGGAGATAACGCAGAAGATCAACAGCGGGCAGGGGACCGCGGCACGGTTGCTGACCGATCCCTCGCTCTACAACAACACCGACCAGATGTTGATTGAGACGCGCAACCTGATAAGCGCCATCCGCCAGAATCCAAAGAAGTACCTGACGATCCACTTCCGCATATTTTAGCGGCGCTGCGGTTGTGACCCTCCCGTTTCGATTTTCCGTTTCAATCTGAATTTCTTTTTGTGCGCTTTCCCACAGGCTGGCGGCGCGGGCTGTGCTATTTTTGCCGGAAGAGATGAAAAGTTCTTCGTCGAATTCCTTGCGGCAGGCGGCAATTTCGCGGCAGCCGAAGCCCTCGCCGATTCCACATCTGCCCGGCGTCCGGCTGGCCGCGCTCTACCGGAAGGCGCGAGTGGGAGGGGACTTCTTCGAATTCGCGGTGTTCGGGGAGCGGTTGATCCTGCTGCTGCTGGATATTGCCGGAGAGCGTGCGGGAGCGCTGGAGGTGGCGGCCGTGGTGCAGGAGAGCTTTCGCCAGCGCCTGCCGGAGCTTTTTGGGTCCGCCAATGTGAATGAAGCCGAGGGGCTGATTGAACTGGCGCACGATTTGAACCGGAGCCTGATGGGAGCGGCAGGGGGTGTCCGCTGCACACCGGGATTTCTTGCGTGTTACAGCGACCCGCTGGGAACGCTCTGGTACTTGAACGCCGGGCATACGCCGGGATTGATCCGTGACAAGAGCGGGGTTCAAAGGCTGGAAGCCAGCGGGCTGCCGCTTGGCCTGTTTAGTCATGCAACGCACGATGCGCAGATTTATGTGCTGCCACCGGGAGGGGCGCTGGCCCTGGTGTCGCGTGGCCTGGTGGAGGCGCGGGCGGGCAAGCGGGAGTTCGGCATCGAGGGAGTGGAACGCGCCCTGGAGGCTGGCAGTCCGGAGTCCGCCCAGGAGCTTTGCGCCGGAGTGCTGGAGTCGGTACGCAAATTTGAAGAGAGTTCGCCGGCAGGCCTGTTTCGCGACGGGCGCTTCCGGCTGCCCCCTGGGCTTCTTGGATTCGGCCAACGGCAACCGGCGAACCCGTCCTCCGAGGAGCCGGAAGAAGAAGCGATTGGGGAGAATGATCTGACGGTGATTGCGCTGGTGCGGAATGCCGCCGCTCCAAAAAGAGAAACGGACGGAACCGCCGTGGGCGCCGGATAAGACATCCGGCGCTGAAGTTTATCCTGCTGTAACCCCCGCCAAAATCTAGAGGTGGACCGCCCGCGCCTCAAGCACGGCAGGCAGCTTCCGCAATTGCTGCAGGACGTTCTCGGGGACGATTGCATCCACGTGTACGACGGCAAGCGCCTGACAGGGCGAGGCGGATGCGGCCTTATCGGAGCCGCCGGTGCGGGCCTTGAACGCGGCTTCGCCTTCGCGTCCCAGAGAGAAATTGGCGATGTTGATCTTTTGCTCACCCAGCAGGGTGCCGATACGTCCGATGACACCGGGGACGTCCTCATTGCGCAGATAGAGAAGGTTGCGTTCGAGAGGGGCTTCGATATCGATTCCATCCACCTGCAACAGACGGGGAGAGTCGCCATGCAGGACGCTTCCCTTGGCCACGTGCTCCGTGCCTCCAAAGCCGAGGGACATGGTGATGATGCTGGCGGCGCCGCCACCGGAGTGCTTGGGGTTGGCATTTTCACGGACACGGATACCGCGCGTTTGGGCGATGGCAGCGGAGTTGACCAGGTTGGCCGGTTCGGCAAGGGTGACATTGAGCACGCCCTTGACGGCAGCGTTGCGCAACAGGGTGGTCTTCCAGTTGGCAATGGGTCCGGCGTACTGAATGGAAATCTCCTGCAGGCCGCCGCCGGAGGTCTGCCCGAGGAACGCGCCGAGGCGCTCGGCGAGCTGGATGTAGGGCTGCATCTCGACGTACTCCTCATAGGAGACGGAGGGCACGTTGACGGCGTTCTGAATCACGCCACGGCTGAGGTATTCGCGGACCTGGGCTGCGATCTGATAACCGACGGCATCCTGAGCTTCGTTGGTCGATCCGGCGATATGTGGGGTGAGGATTACGTTGTCGATGCCCATGAGCGGGGAGTCTTTCAATGGCTCGTGGCTAAAGACATCAAGTGCCGCACCAGCAAGGTGGCCGGACTTAAGGGATTCGGCGAGGGCGGTCTCGTCCACCAGTTCTCCCCGGGCGCAGTTGATGAGGTGCGAGCCCTTTTTCATCTTGAGGAGGGTCTCGGCGTTAATGAGTCTTGCGGTTTGCGGGGTCAGCGCCAGATGGAGGCTGACGTAGTCGGCGGTGGAGAGAACATTGTCGAGCGAGCCGAGGATGATGCCGGCGTCGCGGGCGACCTCGGGGGCGACGAAGGGATCGTGGCCGGCGACCTTCATTTCAAAGGCGCGAGCGCGCTTGGCGACTTCCATGCCGATCCGTCCCAGGCCGATCACGCCCATGACCTTGCCGCGAAGTTCGGTGCCCTGAAGGGATTTTTTCTCCCACTTGCCCTGATGCATGAGCTGATTGGCGCGGCAGATGTAACGGGCCAAAGACAGCGCCACGGCAAAGGTATGTTCGGCCACGGCGACGGCATTGGCGCCGGGGGTGTTCATGACGGCTATGCCCTTGCGGGTGGCGGCTTCAAGGTCGATGTTATCCACGCCGATGCCGGCGCGGCCAATTACGCGAATCTTGTTTGGTTTGTCGAGAAGTGCGGCATCGGCCTGAACGGCGGAGCGCACGATGAGAGCGTCGGCGTCGACAATGTAATCAGCAAGGTTGCCCTTGATCTGATCGTGGGTGACGATGGTCCAGCTGGGGTCCTGGCGCAGCAACTCAATAGCAGACGGGGAAATTTTTTCGGCAACGACGATTTTCATAAGACAAATTTCTTATTAAGACGCGAAGACTCGGCCTGAATTTATGATTCGTTCGATTATAGCTGGTGAGCACACGAAACCCCGCGGGGCTGCGTGTGCCCACCAGGCAGTTAAACGGTTACTGCATCTGGCGTGGTGGCGCGGGCGTAGACCTCCTGCGCCGCCGCGACCCCCTGACCAAAGCGAATTTTGCCGGGCGCCACGGACATGAGGATCTGCTCGAGTCCGGCAAGAATTCCAATGGTGTCGAGGTAGTCGTAGTAGCCCAGGTGGGCGATGCGGAACATGCTTCCCTTCATGGTTCCCTGGCCATCGGAGATAACAGCGCCAAAGCGGTCGCGGTAGCCTTTGACGAATAATCCCGAATCCACACCCGCGGGAGAAGAGATGGCGGTAAGCGCAGCGCCGGGAGAAGTCTGGGTGAACAGCTTGAGTCCCAGAGCAGTGGCGGCCGACCGGGTCATTTCGGCGCACATCTCAGCGTTGGCGATGAGGTTGTCGCGGCCGGCGGCCATATCGCCCCCACCGGACTGGCGGATGTAATCCAGGGCGGCGGCAAGGCCAGCGATCATGGCGATGGCCGGGGTGAAGGAGGATTCGCCCTTGGCAGCGTTCTTCCTCTCCTTGCGGAGATCGAAGTAGTAGCGTGGGTTTTTAGCGGCTTCCATGCGATCCCAGGCGCGGGAGCTCACGGCGCAGTAGGCGAGGCCGGGGGGAATCATGACGGCCTTTTGGGAGCCGCCGATGATGACGTCGATCCCCCAACCGTCCACGTCGAACCGGGTGGTGCCCAGGCCGGTGATGGCGTCAACAATCAACAAGGCATCGCTGCCGGACTGGCGGAGGACTTTGGCGATTCCCTCGACATCGTGGCGGACGCCGGTGGAGCTTTCGGTGGCCTGCACGTAGATGGCGCGTACATCAGGGGTGATGCGGGCGCGCACCTGATCGGGGGTAATGGTCTGGCCGTATTCGGCGGAGAGCACGTCAGAGGCGCATCCGTAAGCTTTGGTCAGATCGCGCCAGCGCTCGCCGAACTTTCCGGCGGTGAGAACGAGAACCTTGTCGCCGGGCGAGGTGAGGTTGGCGACGGAGGCCTCCATGGCGCCGCTGCCGGAGGAGGTAAACAGGATCACATCATTGCTGGTTCCAATAAATGTCTGGAGGTCCTGCAATACGCGGGTGTAGAGCGCACGAAAGTCCTTTGTGCGGTGATGGACGTCGGCAAATGCCATGGCCGCTTGCGCGACAGGCAGCAGAGGGGTAGGTCCGGGAGTGAATAAGCGATTCTTTTTAAGCATGATCTCGATTCTTCGGTAGTTATTAAGTCCTGGTAGCCGGCAGGAGCCAAAGAGAGCCCGGTTGCGCGCCAGAGAGCACGAATGTCAGATGGTGATCCAGAGAACGATTTCCGTCTTCCACGATAATCAGGGCGCAGCAGCCTTGCATAAATGATATCGGCCCGAGAGTGGGGCGCGCAACTATAATGTCAGGTTTTGCCGGAACGGAGCGAGCCAATGAGCATTTCTGAGACGATTCAAAAGGACATGACCGATGCGATGAAGGCGCGGGATGAGCGCCGCCTTTCCACCCTGCGGATGGTGCGCTCGGCCTTGAAAAACAAGGAGATCGACAAGCGCGCACCGCTGGAGGAGAAAGAAGAGCTGGCGGTGTTGAGCACGATGATCAAACAGCGCAAAGAGTCGATTGAACAGTTTGGCAAGGGGGGAAGGCAGGACCTGGCCGACAAGGAAAAAGCTGAGTTAGAGCTGATCGAGGGCTACATGCCCAAAGCGCTGGGCGAAGCGGAAGTGGCGGCGATGGTGAAGCAGGTCATCGCGGAGATGGGATCGCCGACGATGAAGGATGTTGGAACGGCAATGAAGAACGTGATGGCAAAGTTTTCCGCGGCAGGTGCCCGGGTGGACGGAAAGCTGGTAAGCGACCTGGTGCGGCAGGAGCTGGCCGGAAAGTAGGACAGGCCGGCGAGGTTTCCGGTTGTGGAGGGGGCGGCCTCGGGAAGAATTGCAGTTTTCCGTTTGAAGCCGGGTGGTCTTTATAATGTTCCACTCATGGCCACCACCACGGAACTACCAGCAAGCGTTCGCGCCAAGTACGAGCCGGTCATCGGGCTCGAGGTTCACGTTCAGCTCCTGACGGCGAGCAAGATCTTCTGCGGGTGCTCCACCCGATTTGGCGATCCACCCAACACGAATGTTTGTCCGGTATGCCTGGGTCTTCCCGGGGCGCTGCCGGTACTGAACAAGAAGGCCGTGGAGTTCTCCGTGCTGGCGGCGATGGCCATCAACTGCCGGGTGAATGAGCGCTCGATTTTCGCCCGCAAGAATTATTTCTACCCTGACCTTCCCAAGGGCTACCAGATTTCCCAGTACGACAAGCCAATCGCCGAGCATGGATGGATTGATATTCCATTCAACGGGGGCAAGAAGCGCATTGGCGTCACCCGGCTGCACATGGAAGAGGATGCGGGTAAGAGCATTCACGATGGTTTTCTGGACTCCGATGAGCGCACGTACCTGGATTTGAACCGCTGTGGCGTGCCGCTGATGGAGATTGTGAGCGAGCCGGATATCCGTTCTCCGCAGGAGGCGTTTGACTACCTGACGCTACTGAAGGAGATCATTCAGTTCACCGGGGTGAGCGACGTGAGCATGGAAGAGGGCTCGCTGCGCTGCGATGCCAATGTGAGCGTGCGTCCGGTGGGGCAGGAGAAGTTCGGCACCAAGGCGGAGGTGAAGAATGTGAACTCGTTCCGCTTTGTGAAGCAGGCGCTGGAGTATGAGATTGAACGGCAGATCGAGGTGGTGGAGTCCGGCGGGAAGGTGCAGCAGGAGACGCGGCTGTTCAATCCCGGCGAGGGCCGGACCTACGGCATGCGAAGCAAGGAGCAGGCGCACGATTACCGGTATTTTCCCGATCCCGACCTGATGCCGGTTGTTGTGGATACGGAGTGGCAGGAGCGAATCCGCCGCGTACTGCCTGAGTTGCCCGAGGCGCGGCGCGCCCGCATGGTGAGCGAGTACGGAATTACGGACTATGACGCCGAGGTGCTTACCTCCGACAAGCAGTTTGCCGACCAGTTTGAGGAGGCGGCGCGGCAGGCCAGGAATCCCAAGCGCGTGGCCAATCTGGTGCAGGGTGAACTGATGGGAAGGCTGAAGGTGAAGGGACTGAGCATTGCGCAGTCGCCCATTTCCATGAAGGGGATTGCCATGTCGGCGGACCTGGTGGAGGCGGGAACGATCTCAGGGAAGATATTGAAGGACCTCTACGACCGGGCGTTTGAGGCAGGCGAAGATTTTCCCGTGGTGTATGAGCGCGAGAAGCCGCAGCAGATTACGGATACGGGAGCGATCGAGAAGGCCATCGACGAGGTCATTGCCGCCAGTCCGAAGCAGTTGGAACAATACCGGGCGGGCAAGGTGACGATGAAAGGCTTCTTTGTCGGCCAGGTGATGAAGGCCACGAAGGGGCAGGCGAATCCCGCGCTGGTGAATGAACTGCTCGACAAGAAGCTACAGGGCTAGGTTTCGAGAACGTTGTCGGCTTCGGTGCCGCCGGGGAATCCGTCGTCGTTGCGGTCTGCGTTTTCGTGGTCTTCGGAGGCGAGGCCTGCGGCTTCCAGCGCGCTTTCTCCGGCGTCGCGATTAGCTTCGTCGAGCATGCGGAGTCCTTCCATAAGCAAGGCCTGAGTAGAAAGAGTGGTTGTCTGCTCCGGGGATTGCCCCTTGAAGTCGATCTGGAAGTTTCCTTCCGACCATCCCACAACTTTAAAGACCGCGGGGTCGCCCTTCAGGCTGCCATACGAGGCGTGCTGAATCTGGCCGTCGAGGAAGTAGAGGTCGCAGCGGTCCGCGGCCTTCGTGAAGGTGAGCAGACAGCTTTTGCGGCCCAGTTCGAGGGATTGCAGCAGGTCGATCACGTTCATTTGGGCGAGGGTGCCGCGGAGCACGCCATCGGCCTCAGGCACCTGCTGCGACATTTTTTCCAGAGCGATTTTATCGACGATGCGCTTGATGCGGCGCGAGGCATCCCGGATAAAGAAGGGCTTCTCGATAAATTCCTCGGCGAGATCGCGCAGCGTGCCACGGAGCTTTTCGGCGATATCGGCCTTGCTGGCCAGCACGACCACGGGGATGCGGGCGGTGGCGGGCCGGGCTTTGACCTTCTGAAGCAGCTGGCGGCCGTCCATTCCGGGCATCTGAAAGTCGGTCACGATCAGGTCGAAGGGCTCATCGACGATCAACAGCAATGCATCGGCTGCATCGCCAACGGTAGTGATGCTGGCGACGGGAGAGGTGAGCGCTTTCTGGAGCATGGCGAGCACTGTAGGGTTGTCGTCCACCAGCAGCACTCTGACGTTTACATCCATCTATTTCCCATTGTTATTTAAATCCATCTGCCCTTTCAACCCGAGGTGCGCGGCTTTCGGTGGAATCTGCCCTGCATGCGACGGAGCCGCGGCGGGCGATGTGGAGATTCCCGGCCTGGCTTTCCAGAGCCTGCGGCTGGCTTATTTGGGGTCGGGCTTACGGTTATAGGAGCCGCTCTTGCCGCCGGACTTGCGCTCCAGGACGATTTGCCGGATTTCAATTCCCTTATCCAGCGCCTTGCACATGTCATAGACGGTCAAGGCGGCGACGCTGGCGGCCACCATTGCTTCCATCTCCACACCAGTGGCGGCGGTGGTGGTTACTTTTGAGGCAATGGCGACGCCATTTTCGCATAGCCGGGCACGCACATCAATTTGCGTGAGCGGCAGGGGATGGCAGAGAGGGATCAGATCGGCGGTTTTTTTTGCGGCCATGATTCCTGCAAGGCGCGAAACTTCCAGCGGGTCCCCCTTGGGATTCGAGGAGAGTGCTCGTAAAACGCCGGGACTCATGACGACCAGGGCGCTGGCCTCGGCGACGCGTCGAGTGTGAGGTTTGGCGGAGATATCCACCATGTGGGCTTGTCCAGCGGAGTCGTAATGCGAGAGTTTTTTCGGCATTGAGATTTGGACCGGAGTTTAAGTGAGTGAGCGGCCCGGCGGCCAGCTTTTTCGCTCAGGGGAGCAGTATGACGGAGACCATCTCTCCCGCGGCGAGGATGTCGCGCTCCGGAGGCACAACCAGCAGGCAGTTGGAGTGCGCGGCAGCAACGGAATCTCCCGATCCCTGCCATGGAACCAGTTCGACCTCCGGGTGATTGAGCGTGCCGGTCAAAAGGGCGGGAAGAAAGCGGGTAAGCCCTGGCCGGACTTTGACGTCCTTTTTCAGACATGCCGCAGGGGAGAGCAGCGGCGTTGGCCGGGCTCCTGCCAAAGCTGCGATAACAGGCTGGACGAAGAGTTCGAAGGTAACAAGAGTTGATACGGGATTGCCGGGAAGTCCGAAGAAGTATTTCGGGGGGCCGGTTTGGAGAGAGAAAGATCCTTGGGGTAACGACCCAAAGACCAGCGGCTTGCCCGGCTGCATCTTCACCCCGGTAAAGAGAAACTCAGCGCCCAGCACGGCGAGCACGGCTTCAACGCGGTCGTACTTGCCGGCGGAGACGCCTCCGGCGAGCAGGAGAAGGTCGAAGCGGAGGGCATCCTGAATCCGCTGGCGGAGCGAGGGATCGTCATCGGCGGCGATGGGAAGCAGATGCGGGGTGGCCCCAGCATGGAGCACCTGAGCGGCTAGGGAGTAGCTGTTGGAGTTGCGAATCTGAAAGGGGCCGGGTTGTGCGTCCACCTCCACCAGTTCGTCGCCGGTGGCGAGGATGGCGACATGGGGACGGGGGTAGACGAGTAGCTCCGCGCCGCCCACCGAGGCAGCGACGGCAATGGAGGCGGGGGACATCCGGGTGCCTTTGGGAAGCAGGATGGCTCCACGGCGGCCTTCAGCGCCGGTGGGGACGATGTTTTCCCCCGCGGTAGCGCTGCGGTGAATTTCAACCGAGCTGCCGGTTACCGAGCTGTGCTCGACCATGACGACGGCATCCGCCCCGTCAGGGACCGCGGCTCCGGTCATGATCTCCGCGGCTTCTCCTGTGGAAACTGTGAATTGGGGCTGCGATCCTGCGCGCACTTCACCAACGACGCGCAAGGTGGCCGGAGGTTCGGCCACGTCGGCGTGGCGAAGAGCCCATCCATCGCGGGCAGAGCGGGGGAAGGTCGGAAGGTCGCGGTCCGCTGGAAGATCGCGGGCAAGGACGCGCCCATGGCACTCCAGCAGAGGGATGGCTTCCGGCGCTGTAGGGCGCAGCCCGGAGGCGGCGCGTTCAACGATCCGGCGCGCAGCGTCGAAGGATACAAGGGCTTCCGGCGCTGGAGTCTTCTGCATAGGACAGTGGAGGTTCCGGGTGGCCGTGGAATTTCGATTGTACCGTTTGTGCGGTTTACGATGTGCGGTTGATGACGGGAGTGGGAGCGGTGCAAAAAATAGGGCGCAAAAATAGGTTTAAAAAATAAAAGAGGCGCGGAATTGCTCCCGCGCCTCCCGGTAAGAGACGTACTTATTTCTTGCGGGCCGGAGTTCTGGCTTTTCCGAACTGCGTCTGTACCTCGGCTCCGATGCTGTCGAGCATGCTCTTGGCCGGTCCGGCGAATTGCCCGGTGGGCTGGAGTTCGAGGTATTTGTTGAATGCTTCGGCAGTCCCATCCGGGGCCTTCATTTTGCCGTCTTTGAGGCTGGCCTTGCCGACCATGTTGACGCCCTTCCAATAGTAGGCATCGGCGTTGTTGGGGTCGATGGCAAGCGCCTTGTCGAATGCGGCGATGGCTTCATCGACCTTGCCGGTGTTGGTCAGGATGGCGCCGATATTGAAGTAGAACTGCCCGGCGTTGGTGGGAGCCAACTGGGCGGCCTTTTCGTAGGCAGCCACGGCCTCGGTTGATTTTTTAATGCCGTCGTAGGCCTGGCCCATGTTGTTGTAATAGGCGGCGGCGGTTTCAGGCTTCTCGGGAGGAGCGAGTTCGATTGCTTTCTGGTAGTGCTCGATGGCTTTTTCGGAATACGCGGTGCGCTGCGCGGGGTCGGTTGCCTTTTTGGCGGCGAGACGCTCAAACTCCGCGAGCTTGGACCAGAGGACGTCGCGGGTGGGGTCCAATGCGATGGCCTCGTTCATGATGGTGATTGCCTGATCGAGGTTCCCGGCCTGCTCGGCTGCCCCGGCCTGCGACAACTTATCGTTCAAGCCCTTTACCTTGGAGCGCTCTTCGTCGGCTTTTTTAGCGGTGTCGAGCTTCTGCTTCAACTGTTGCTTCTGTTCCTGCGTCATTTCCGCGGGACCGGAGGGAGCAGGAGCGCCAGCCTGAGCGCCGGGATCGTCGGGGGGCTTGTCGAGTTTAATGTCGATCTGGACCTCGCCCAGCTTCACCGGGACATGGTTCAGGAAGTAAATCTGCTGGCCGTCCTTGAAGACCTTGATGTCATAGGTTCCCAGGGCAATACCGAGGCTGAAGTATTCGCCTTTTTTGTCGGTCTTCAGGCTGTATTTGCGGCCGTTTTCCGTGCCCTGATACTGGACTTGCAGGCCGGGCATAATGGTGCCGCTGGCATCCTTCACTACGCCGCGCACTGAGCCGGTTTGAGCCCAGGCGGCAGGCAGGCAGATGGCCAGCAACACCGCACTCAGAGTGGTGATAATGAACTTGTGTTTCATGTTTTCCTCCCGACGTTGCATGTCGAATTTCGCATGCCTTGACTGGCATGCCGGGTTACCCCGGCAGTGCAATCCCCCGGCCCATTCAAGGCGAAGGGGATGCTGCCATTGGGGCGTATGAAATTGGATCGCGCGCTCCCGCTTCCGAAAAAGCACGCAGGCGCAAGGCGCAACTCTCACAGGCCCCACAGGCCAAATCTTCGCGACTATAGCACGACCATGTTAAATCGAAGGGAGCATTCAATTCCAGACCGGTGAGGACAATCTGGGTCTTACGAAGGGCGATGAGGGGGGTAATCACCTCAATGGTGCCCTCACGGGTGCCGGTGCGGACCAACTGGTTGAAGGCCTGGTAATACTCGGGGCGGCAATCGGGATAGCCGGAGCTATCCTGCTCCACGGCTCCGATGAGAACCTTTTCTGCTCCAAGGACCTCGGCCCAGCTGACGGCGGCGGCCAGAAAATGCGCGTTGCGGAAGGGAACGTAGGTGATGGGAATGCCGGAGGCGGGAGCCGGCCTGCTTCCCGCGGCTCTGCCCGAGAACTCATTGCCCGCGAGGGGAACTTCCAGGGATTTATCGGTAAGAGCGGAGCCGCCGATAAGCTGGAGCGCTTCGTTGCGCACGACCAGCCGCCGGGAGATTCCCAGGCGGTCGCAGATGGCATGAAAGGAGGAAAGCTCACGGTGCTCGGTGCGCTGTCCGTAGGTGACGTGCAGAGCGGCGGCGTCATAATCGCGTGCTGCTAAAGCGGCGCAGACACAGGAGTCCATGCCACCGCTGAGGAGAACCACGGCGCGTGGCTTTCTTTTGAGATCGGTCGCCATAACAGTGTTTTATACGCGGTCCGCAAAAAACTCACGAGTTCGATTCAAGAGCGAATGATTGCGGTTGCCGGAGATGCGCAGCACGAAGTTACACGCCCTTGAGAGAAGGGTCCCATATAAGTTTATGGATTTGCAGCGAAAGCCTGACATTGAGTCCATCTTCGAGAATCCACCCGGCCAGCAGGCGGGGGTCGAGCAGGCATTGCGAAGCGTCGCGAGCGCCGCTGGCCTGCTTGTTGAATGCCGGAGAAAACAGCACGGATGCGACCCTGCCTTCAAGCTGATGGCGTCGAATGAAGTCGCGGGCAAAATCATAGTCTTCGCGCCCGGCGAGGACAAACTTCAGCTCATCGCGCGGGGTGAGGGTGCGCAGGTTGTCCTCATGGAAGGTGCTGCCCTCGCCGGAGAGGGGACATTTCACATCCACAATCTTGTACACGGCCTGAGGCACCTGCGCGAGAGGCCGCTCCCCGCTGGTTTCCAGCAGGAGGGAAAATCCCGAGGACAGTAGTTTTTGCATGAGCGGGATGAGTTCGCGCTCCTGCAACATGGGCTCACCGCCGGTGATTTCGATGAGGCCGCCGGGCAGAGGGGTGAGGCGGTGAATTTCGGCTTCTACCTGATCGGGGGTCATGCGGCTGCCGCCCTGAAAGGTGTACTCGCTATCGCACCAGGAGCAGCGCAGGTTGCAGCCCGTGAGGCGCACGAAGGTGCACGGAAGGCCGGCGAACGATGATTCGCCCTGGATGGAGCGGTAGATTTCAGTGATCTGCATGGCAAAAGCCGGTGATGCGGATTGCAGGAAGCCGATGCCGGAATTTCAGCGGCGATTGGCCGGGCTACTCGTAATAGGTGGCAGTCGTGGTGTCTGTTTCCCAGACCTTCACCAGCTTGATGTTAACGCGGCCCTCGGTGCGCGTGGCGAGCATGGAACCGATTTCCTGGTAGAGGTAGCGCGCCATGTTTTCCGCCGATGGATTCAAGGTCTGGAAGGGCTCCAGGTCATTCAGGAACTGGTGGTCGAGCCGGTCGATGACGGAGCCCATGGCCGACTTCAGTTCCTTAAAGTCATAGAGCAGGCCGATGTTGTCGAGGCTCGGACCGGTAAGGGTGATGCGGACCTTGTAATTGTGGCCGTGGGGGTTCTCACATTTTCCGCGATAGCCCCTGAGGGCGTGACCGGCGGCAAAACTTTCCTCTACGCTGACTTCGAACATGACTCCTCAATTCCCACATTTGTCTCGCAGGCCCCGATGGAAGACGCTCGTCCCGGGGACGGTCTGAACAGAGGCCCTGCGCGTCATAGTGGTGTTTCTTTATTTGCGCTGCAACTGCGCAATTCATTCTCTGCGCAATCTTTTCCATGCAATACAGCTCTACTGAATCAGTTTGCCGCTGGTTTCGTCCTTCTCTTCGTCCGGGATGACGACCGCCGCGGCGACCTTATCGTCGGAGTCGAGGTTGAGAAGGCGAACGCCCTGGGTGGAGCGTCCGGCTTCGCGAATCTCGGCGGTATCGACGCGGATGATTTTTCCGTACTGGCTGATCACCATAGCCTCGGAGTGTTCGCTGACCAGCATGCTGGAGACGACCTTGCCGTTGCGGGCGGTGGTCTTGACGTTGATGACGCCCTTGCCGCCACGAGTTTGCAGGCGGTATTCCTCGATGGGAGTGCGCTTGCCGTAGCCGCTTTCGGTGACCGAGAGGATCATGTCGGCCACAACCACGGCTTCGCCCTTGCCGTGCTTCTTCTTGGGATTTTTCGGGGTGATGGCGGCGCCGACGATGTAGTCGCCTTCGTCGAGGTCCATGCCGCGCACGCCATAGGCGGGGCGTCCCATGGAGCGGACATCCTCTTCACTGAAGCGGATCGCCATGCCCTCATGCGAAGCGAGGAAGACGATCTGCTCGCCGTCGGTGAGGGAGGCGGCTACGAGTTCGTCGTCGTCATCGATACCGATGGCGACGATGCCGCGGGACATGACATTGGAGAAGTCCTTGAGCGCCGTCTTTTTGACGGTGCCATTCCGGGTGGCGAAGAAGACGTATTTGCCTTCTTCTTCGAGATCGCGCACGGGCATGAGCGCGCGCACGGTCTCGCCGGGCTGCAGGGAGACAAGATTGCCCACGTGCTTGCCCTTGCCGGCGGCGGCAACATCGGGCACCTCATACACCTTGAGCCAGAAGACGCGTCCGGTGTTGGTGAACACAAGGATGTAGTTGTGGGTGGAGGCAATGAACATGTACTCGACGAAATCCTCGTCGCGCGTTTTCATGCCGGTGCGTCCGGTTCCGCCCCGGCGCTGCTGGCGGTAGATGCTGATGGGCGTGCGCTTGACGTAGCCGTTATGGCTTACGGTGACGGCCACCTGCTCGTCGGCGATGAGGTCTTCGAGGGTGATCTCGGTGGCCTCGTCGATGATCTGAGTGCGGCGCGCATCGCCGTATTTTTTGCGAATCTCTTCGAGTTCGCTGACGATGATGCCGCGCAGCTTTTTCTCGGAGGAGAGGATCGCTTCATAGCCGCCGATCTCCTCGCGAATGCTCTTCAGTTCGTTGAGAATTTCGTCGATGGAGAGGCGGGTAAGGCGGTGCAGTTGCAGTTCGAGAATGGCATCGGCCTGGCGCGGGCTGAAGGGGTTCTCCGGCTTATTGCGTCCAACCGCGAGGCTGGAGCGCTTGCCGTTGACGTTGACTTCAATGGACTTGCCGCCGAAGTAGGCAACGAGGTTGTCGCGAGCTTCGGCGCGGTTGCCGCTGCCCCGGATGATGGAGATGACGCTGTCGAGGTGATCGAGCGCAACCCGGTAACCCTCGAGGATGTGCTCGCGCTCGCGGGCCTTGTTCAGCAGGTAGACAGTGCGGCGGCGCACCACGTCGACGCGATGATCGATGAAGTGCTGAACGGCCTGCACCAGCCCCATTTCCTTCGGCTGGCCATTGACGACGGCCAGGAAGATCATGCTGAAGCTCTCCTGCATGGAGGTGTGCTTGTAAAGCTGGTTGAGCACGATCTGAGGCTCGGCGCCGCGCTTGAGTTCGATGACGATGCGCATGCCGTCGCGGTCGCTTTCGTCGCGGATGTCACTGATGTCGTCGATGACCTTGTCGTTAACCAGGTCGGCGACGCGCTCGATCAGCCTGGACTTGTTCACCTGGTAGGGGATCTCGGTGACGATGATCGCCTGCTTTTCCTTGGTAACGCTCTCGATGGCGGCCTTGGCGCGCATGATGAAGCGTCCGCGACCGTTGGTGTAGGCCTGCTTGATTCCTTGCTTGCCGTAGATGAAGCCGGCGGTGGGGAAGTCCGGCCCCTGGACAAACTTCATCAGGTCATCGAGGGTGGCGGCGGGGTTGTTGACCAGCGTGATGGCGGCGTCGATTACCTCGGTGAGGTTATGGGGAGGAATCTTGGTGGCCATGCCCACGGCGATTCCATCCGCGCCATTGATTAGAAGATTGGGAATGCGAGCCGGCAGGACGACGGGTTCGACGGTGGTTTCATCGTAGTTGGCTACGAAGTCCACGGTGTCTTTGTCGATGTCCTCGAGCAGCTCTTCGGCGATGGCAGCGAGGCGGCACTCGGTGTACCGCATGGCCGCGGGTGGGTCGCCATCGACCGATCCGAAGTTGCCCTGCGCGTCGATCATGGGATAGCGAAGAGAAAACGGCTGGCCCATGCGGACGAGTGCGTCGTAGAGGGCGGCATCCCCATGCGGGTGGTATTTGCCCATGGCTTCGCCGACTACCTTGGCGCACTTTACATGCTTGCGGTTGTGCAGCACGCCGCTGTCGTGCATGTGGTAGAGAATCCGGCGGTGAACCGGCTTGAGACCATCGTAGATGTCGGGCAGGGCGCGGCCAATGATGACCGACATGGAGTAGTCGAGATACGACCGGCGCATCTCCTCTTCAATATTGATGGGCTGGATATTCGCCGCGCCAGTGGGACCGTCGCCAGAGGGAGGAAGAGGAATTTGATTTGGATCGTCTGCCATAGTTGGTTTCCCGGCGGCCATGTCGAGGCCGTTCTCATGTACCGCGAAATACGGCTCGCATACCGTTCAAGCCGACAGGGGCGAAGGCGCGGTGGGCCTCTCCAGCTGCTTATTTACAAACGCCTCATTTAAAAGAAGATACCAAGGGAAATCGTAAGAGTTATTATAGCAGAAATGCATGCTCCGCGTGGAAGGACGCTGCTCGTGCCCTGCCCCGGGGCGCTGTGGTTCGAGGGGTTAGTTTGAGCTGTGGTTCGAGGTGTGGTTCGAAACGATGACTGGCCCATAAGCCAATACCCGGTTGCTTGACGCCGGTGCAATTTTTGGAGTATAGATTTCGCGATTCCAGGCTCATCTTTGGGGACCAACATCTTGCGGGAGTAACCTCTTGGGGGGACTAACCTCGGCGGGGCTAACCTCGGCCCTGAAAATCCGGACGAAATAAGAAAATAAAGAGGAGGAGAGAATATGGAGAAGCCACGGCGTGATTTGTTTGCCCCCATATTGGACTGCGAGCCGATGATGGCTACG
>DASZRZ010000480.1:0-4473 GCA_035548935.1 Terriglobales bacterium | reverse complement strand
GACTTAGGGGGCCGTGGGATAATTCGCGTCCGGAGTAATGCTTTAAGGTTGATCGGAAGGCACAATACCGGGACGGGAATCACAGACCGATGCCGGCTTCTAAATTGAAACTGAAAAAGTTAGCACCTCAGCTGCTATGCGTATTTGTAGGATGCCAGCTCATCACTCTCGTCGGCATTTCTTTGCTTGGATTTGGCTGGCACATGCTCTACGGCGACAAGACCTCCTTTCAGCAATGGACGGTCCCTGTTCCCAAGGGATTCCATGTGATGAGGTCCAAGAATGAAATCGACATGTGGAAGCTCACATTCGGGACTCCCCTTTTTGATATGCCTTACGGGTATATCCATATTTTCCTCCGTCCCTCCGAACAGCGATTCTTATTTGAAAAACACTACTCAAAAGTGAAAAATAATCTTGTTAAAAACTTTGGGGAAGATGGATACAAGCTCAGGTCAGAGCGCACTGTTGCAATGAGGGAAGGGGTAGCATATTGCCTGGAATTTTGGCACTCTACGCATGAGCAAATATTCGTAGGGTGCCCTATAGAGGGCAGCACCCTGGATGTAACGTATAAGGGTAATTCCAGGTATGAAGGTGCTGTCTTTACCGTTCTTGAAAATATGACCAGTGGGAGCAAAGTTGCCAGTTTGGCGCACTGAGGCTACAGAGGGACGCAGCGCATCGTGGAACGATCAGGACAGGATTCCGCTGAATGCCGACACTTATTCCACTGGCATCTCTTGAGAAGCGAACGCGACTGATCGTTCGGATCGAGCCTGTGAAGATTTGTGACGCGCTCCCCTGGGCGGAATCTCTGGCGATCCGCAGCCACTTAAGCAGGCACTTAATAACAATCGCTCCGCCACTTTCCCTCCGCAGCGGGGTTGTATAAGCTGGATATCCCTCGGAGGTTGCTGCATGCGTTTCATCCTCGTATCCGTATTCGCACTGGCCATTGGGGCCTCGGCGCAATCCTTGCCCTCGCAGCCAGCCACTGAAAAGTCCCCGGATGGCGCGACTCCGGCGGCGCGGCATACCGTCACAATCCCCTCCGGCACCACGATTCCGGTAAAGCTGACGCATGCCATCAGCACCAAAAGCGCCCGATCGGGCGACAAGGTTTATGCCGAGACCAGCTTCCCATTGGTGAGAGATGAACAGGTCCTGATTCCCTCCGGAACCTACGTACAAGGGGAGGTCTCGCGGGTGCAGCGTCCCGGGCGGGTTAAGGGACGCGCCGAGGTGCTCATCCACTTCACCACTTTGATTTATCCCTCGGGCTACACGGTTATGCTGCCGGGCAGCATTCAGCAGATTCCCGGCGCCGAACAGCAGCGGGTCAAGGACGACGAAGGCACCCTGCAGCAGGAGGGACAAAAGGGCAAAGACGTTGCCACCGTCGCGAAGACGGCAGGGACGGGCGCGCTGATCGGAGCGGCTGCCGGTGGAGGTAAGGGGCTGGGCCTGGGCGCGGCCTCCGGAGGCGTGGCCGGGCTGGCCATCGCGCTGTTGAGCCGCGGCAGCGATCTTCGCCTGGAGTCGGGAAGCACCGTGGAAATGGTCTTCCAGCGCTCGATTACCCTGGACCGTGACCGGCTGGCGAAGCGCTAACGCCATCTCCCCGCAGCGATGAGAAGGGTCCTGCCAGGCTCAACTGCCAGGCCAACGCAAGCCGGGTTTGCTACACTCGCTAGCAGTATGGCCGTCAGAACTGTTTTCACCATGGCTGAGGACTGCGCGCGCGGCGAGCGGCTCGGCTGGTCCGAGTTCGTTCGCGATTATTCTCCGATCGCACGCATCCTCTTAGAGCAGTATTTTCCCGTCTTAAAGCCCGAGATCGACGCGCACGTTACCGCCGCCGTTGAGCGCGCTCGCGTCAACAACAATGGATGGTTTACCACCTTCCACTTCGCCAATGAGCGCGAATTCCTGATGTCGTTCCGCGAATTGGTTTTCACCTATGGACGCGAGGTGGCCCGGCTTCCCACGCCGGAAATCTCCCTCGACCAGATGCGCGACATTATGAAGGACCTGCCGGTGGTGGAGCGCCAGATGCTCTGGCTCTTCGTGAAGGGATATGACGCCAACCAGATTGGCCGCATGGTCGCCAATCAGGAGGGAACCGCGCAGGCGGTTCGCGACCTTGCCGGGCAGCGCGTTGCGGAGATTCTACCCAGCGCCTCCGCCGACGCTTTCAATGTTTCGGCCCGCGTACTGATCGAGGCCGCCGAAAAGGTGAAGTCCGAGGCATGCCTTCCCCTGCGCACCTTCAACAACCTCATCAATGGGCAGTTAAGCTGGCGGGAGCGGGAACTCGCAGAGCAGCACATTCGCGACTGCTTCTACTGCATCGACAACTTCACGGCCTTTCAGGAGATGATCCGTATTCGCAAGGATGTGCAGCCGCTCCCGGAACGCGAGGTGGAGGCATTCCTGGCGCGGCTGAATCTTCCGCCGGCCCGATCCAAAGGTATTTTTTCCCGGATTTTATCCCGGTAAGATTCTGTCCCGGCAAGATTTTATCCAGGCAAGATTTTATCCAAGTAAGAGGCGAACCGCATGCCCGACACAACCCGTCCCTCGTGGGCGCTGGGCGGAATTACCAACGCCAAAGTTGAAGACTATCTCTACTCTTTGCTGCCGCCCCGCGATCCCGTACTGGCTGAGATCGAAGCCGAGGCCGACCGGCGCAGGATTCCCATCGTCGGACCCCTCGTAGGACGTTTGCTTTTGCAGCTGGCGCAAAGTATCCAGGCAAAGACCGTCTTTGAAATGGGCTCCGCCATCGGTTACTCCACATTATGGTGGGCCCATGCCGTGGGGGAGGGTGGGCGGGTCTTTTACAGCGACGGCGATTCCAGGAATGCAACCGAGGCCTCGGGATATTTCAGCCGCTCGGGCGTCAAGGACCGGGTACAGGTTCTGGTGGGAGATGCGCTAGAACTGCTCTCTGAGCAAAAGACGGAATTCGACATCATCTTCAACGACATCGATAAAGAAGATTATCCCCGCGTGCTGCGGCTGGCCTTGCCGCGCTTGAAGAAGGGGGGCCTGTTCATCACAGACAATGCCTTGTGGAGCGGCACCGTGGCGGGGATGGAGGGGGCAACTCCGCAAACGTCGGAATCCATTCGCGCCATTCAGGAGTTCAATCGCATGCTCTATCAATCGACCGAGCTGTTAACCACCATCCTTCCGCTGCGGGATGGGCTGGCGATTGCGATGAAGTTGTAGCGTAAGGCCTATTCGAAGCGCAGAGCCTCGATTGGGTCGAGCTGAGAGGCCTTGCGGGCAGGGTAGTATCCGAAGAAAACTCCCACTGCGATGGAAAACAGAGCCGCCACCGGAATCGCCTGCGGAGGAATGACCATGGGCCAGGAAAGAAACCATCCCATCAGGTAGGAGGCGCCAATACCGGCCCCAATTCCCAACAGTCCGCCGAACATGCTTAGAATGGCGGCTTCCATCAGGAACTGCATTTGAACGCTCGTTTCTGAGGCGCCTACGGCCATCCGTATCCCAATCTCGCGGGTACGCTCCGTAACGCTGACCAGCATAACGTTCATGATGCCGATGCCGCCCACCAGCAGCGATACCGAAGCAATGGCCGTTAGCAGCAAGCCGAAGGTCCGGTTGGAGTCAAGCTGCGCCTGAATCGCTTCTTCCGGTCTGCGGACGTTAAAATCCGGATCTTCACCGGGCCGGATGCGGTGCCGCTCGCGCAAAATTCCGATGATCTGATCGATGGCGGGATTGATGGCATCCAGACTCTCCGCTGAGCCGTAGATATCGTTCAACCAGGAGATGCCCTTAAGTTTCTTCTGTGCCGTGGAGTAGGGCATGATGATGGTGTCGTCCTGATTCTGGCCAAAGCCAGCCGCCCCTTTGGGGATCAGAACGCCAGTGACCTGGCAGGGGATTCCGCCCACACGAAGAACCTTGCCGACGGGATCTTCGTTGGCAAAAAGCTGCTCGCGGATCACGTCTCCGATTACGCAGACGTTGCTGGCGCGCTCCACGTCGTCGCCGGTAAAGGCCGTACCGGCTGAAAACATCCATTTTTTAATGGAAAAGTACTCGGGAGACACGCCACGGTAGAAGGTAGTCCAGTTGCGGTTGCCGTAAATCACCACCGTGCCGCCGTCCACATTGGGACTGATGCTCTTGATCAGCGGCACCTGGCGGATGATCGCCTCGGCATCCGCCACCGTTAGCGTCTTGGTGCCATGGCTTCCTGTGCGCACGCCCGAAGGACTGCGGGAGCCGGCCTCAATCCAAACCAGGTTGTCGCCCAGATTGTTGAGGCGCTCCTGAATCTGCATGGAGCCGGCCTGGCCGATCGCCACCACGCAGATCACCGCACCAATTCCGATGCTGATGCCCAGCACCGTGAGCGTACTTCGGAGACGATTGCGGTAGATGGCTTTTACGCCCTCTCGCAAAATGTGCGAGTTCATGGCGACTCCAGAT
>DASZRZ010000479.1:0-11239 GCA_035548935.1 Terriglobales bacterium | reverse complement strand
CCCGTAATCGCCAGCGTGAGGATGGCACTGGTGCTCGATCATGGCCCATTTTTCGGCGGACCAGGTATCGGCGCGCATTCGTCCGGCATCGTTAATCGGCAAATTTACGTAATCGCCAATGTAGATATCGCCGCGCTCGGGATAGTCGTCATGGTAGCTACGGCTCCACTGGCCGGCGATATCCGTCTGAGCCAGGGCTTGCCCGGCAAGCAGCAGAAAGGAAAAGAGGAACGAAACCGGCAACCAGTGAATCCGCCCACGCAAAAACATTACCTGCAACCTCCGCCACGCAGCCCCAACCAGCAGGCGATCATAGAAATCCTGGAGTCCCCGGTCAAATCCCTTTACCGGCACGCCATATTTGAACTCCAAGAGCATAGCAAACACCACTTGGGGGGTTGGACAAGCGGTCCAAGGTGTTGGATACTAACGGGCTGCGGGGAAACTCTGGTACCGGGTGAATTCCAGAGGTTCCCGGCCAATCCGTACTGCGGGGACACCTCCGGCTGACCCGCCGCAAAGTGATTATGGAGATGAAATGAAGATTGTGATTCGGAGTGCATTCTGCTGCTTCCTCGCGACCACCTTTCTGGTGGTGAGCCTGATGGGAGCCGACACAACGCTTCGCGGAACGGTTACCGACAACGCAGGGAAACCGGTGCGTGGCGCCATTGTGAAAGCAACAATGGGAGACAAGACGATCAGCCGCTTCACGCAGAAGGACGGACGCGACCAGATTTCCGTTCCGCCGGGCTCCTATGCCATAACGGTGGATGCTTACGGCTACGCCATTAAGCGGCAGACGAAAGAAACTTCGCAGGCGGGCAACGTGGATTTCTCCATAACGCCGAAGTGGGATGTCACACGCCTGACAGGCGCTGACATCACGCCCCTGGTTGCAGATGACAAGCCGGGAAAGCTTCTGAAGGCCGTGTGCATCGAGTGCCACGACTTCAGCGTGGTAATGGCCAAGAGAGGGATGACCTCGGCGGAGTGGCAGAGCTTCCTGCCTGAGATGCCAGCTGGAAAGCGCCCCGGTCGCAACTGGACCAAGAGCCAACTGGAGCAACTGGGCTCGGCGCTGGAGAAATACTTCGGGCCCGATTCCAAGTATTTTGGTCCGGATGCCGAACCGCCTGCCCCGGCGGAGGTGAAACATCCAGTGCTGGCGGATGCAGTGCTTTCGGCCACATTCCGTGAGTACACGGTACCGACAGGCGTACAGTCGCTGCCGCATTCGATCTTTCTTGATCCTGCTTCCAAGACCGCATGGTTCAGCGAAATCGGACTTCGCGCCAACAAGATCGCAAGCTTCGATCTGGCGACCGAGAAGTTCAAGGAATACCCGGTACCAATCCCTAAATCCAATCCGCATAGTGGAGTGGTGGGGAAGGACGGACGCGTATGGCTGACCCTGGCCACCCCGGGAATCCCGGGAAAGATCGTGTCCCTTGACCCGGCCACGGGGGAGATCAAGACCTACGATAATCCCGGGGATCAGGGATATACCCACACCATGATCGAGGACCAGGATGGAACGATGTGGATCTCGGGAGACGGCGTGGACGGTGGATCGGGACAGGTTTGGTCCTTCAATGTGAAGACCGAAAAGTTCAAGATCTACAAGTTCCCGGCGCCGGAGAAGTTTCCGGAGACCTCCCGCGGATCGTGGGATACGTATGGAGAGGATAAGCCTGCCAAGTACAACACCTACCACCTGAACGTGGACTCAAAGGGCATGGTGTGGGCAACCACTCTCAAGTACGGAATGCTGGTGAAAATCAACCCGGCCAACGGCGAGGTGAAGGAATACTTCCCGCCGGATGTTCCCGGAATCCGGGGAATGGCGGTGGACGGCAACGACAACATCTGGTTCGCCGACTACTATAACCACCAGTTGGGAATGCTTGACCAGAAGACCGGCAAGTTCAAGATGTACCATCCGCCAACCCGCGGAGCTGGAGGCTATGGGATCGTGGTCGACAAGAAGAGCGGGTACGTGTGGTATGCAGATCAGGTTGGGAACTACATCAGCCGCTTCGATCCCAAGACGGAGCAGTTTGCCGAGTACCCGATACCAACACGCGGCGCCATTCCACGATTTATCGACATGGACAAGCAAGGCCGCATCTGGTTTGGGGAGTGGTGGACAGGAAAGATTGGCGTGCTCGATCCGGGAGTTGCACCCAGTCAGGTAGCTTCGCGATAAGCTGTTTGTTTTAAAAGCTGTTTGTTTTAAAAGCTGTTTATTTAAAGGCTGTTTGTTTTAAAGACGGTCCAGCGGGCATGTCGCCAGCTGGACCGTTTTTATTGCCTGTCAGCAGGCCTCCGCCTTCGCGGAAAGCCCCATCTGTTTATTCGCTGGTAAAGTAATCGGCCGCAACCGGGCTCTCGAAGATCGAGTAGTCGCGGGTCACCACGGTGATGCCGGAATCGGTGACGAAGTAGCGTTGGCGGTCGGCTTCCGTGTCGTATCCAATTACCGAGCCTTCGGGAATATGCACGTCGCGGTCGATGATGGCGCGGCGCACGCGGCAATGACGTCCGATATTCACGTGGCTGAATACGATGGAAGAGTCCACCTCGGCGTAGGAGTTGATACGCACGTCGGGTGACAAAACGCTGCTGCGGACGGCGCCGCCGGAGACGATGCATCCGCTGGAGACGATGGAGTCGACGGCGGAGCCCATGCGGGTGGGCTCGGAAAACACAAACTTCGCCGGCGGATACTGGCGTTGATGCGTGCGTATGGGCCAGGCCTTGTCGTAAAGATTGAACACCGGAGAGACCGACACGAGGTCCATGTTGGCCTCGTAAAAGGCTTCCAGGGTTCCGACATCGCGCCAGTAGAAGGCTTCCTTTTTGTTCTCGTCGATGAAGTTGAAGCTGTAGATTTTGTAGTCGTCCACCATCTTCGGAAGAATGTCGTGCCCGAAGTCATGGGACGAATTGGGGTCTTCGGCATCCTTCAGCAGGACGGGGATCAATACATCGGTATTGAACAGATAGACGCCCATGGAGCCGGACACCATGCGCGGATTGTAGGGAGAGCGAATGTCGGTCTTCAGCGGCTTTTCGGAAAATCCAACGATGCGTCCGCTGCGATCGACATCCACCACTCCAAAGCGGTAGGTCTCCTCCGGCTCGATGAGAATGGTGGCCAGGGTAACGTCGGCACCGGAGTCGCGATGCTGCTGGAGCATGCGCTCATAGTTCATCTTGTAAATGTGGTCGCCGGAGAGAATAAGGACATACTTTGGCTCTTCGGAGCCGATCGAGTAGATGTTCTGATACACCGCATCGGCTGTCCCCAGATACCAGTTGTCGCTGACGCGCTTCATGGGGGGCAGAATCTCGACAAACTCCCCCAGGTCGCGGGCCACGATGTTCCAGCCTTCGCGAATGTGGCGGTTGAGGCTCAGTGCCTTGTACTGGGTGAGAATGTAAACATGCCGCAGGTCGGAGTTAATGCAGTTGGAGAGCGTGATGTCGATGATCCGGTAGATGCCGCCGAAAGTGACAGCCGGTTTAGCGCGATCACGCGTGAGCGGATAGAGCCGTTCGCCCGCACCGCCCGCCAGCAGAACTCCCAATGTGTCCTTCATGATCTTCCCAAATAAAACCTATATCAGAAGCTATTGGGGAGCAACAACTCCGGCTTAATAAACTAACACTTGTATGCGGATATTTAAGTGACGGGCAGGACTTTCCAGATTCCAGGGGGCGGAGAGCTGCCTTGGAAGCGACTATTCCTCCTCGACGCTGATGCGCAGCGATTTGAGGAACTTCGCATCGCTGGCATTGACCTTGAACTCGGGGGTGTCTCCTGGGGCCGTGGACGAGGGAGCCGGAGCAGCAGGCTCGTCCTGCTTATTGAAGCCAATTGTGGCCTCCAGAACGAGAAAAATATCGTATCCCCCGGCTTTCATCCGGGAAATGACCTCGGCGATCTGCTGCGACTCGGAGAGCGACTCGTTAATCGCCTCGCCCAATTCCTTCATCAACTGTTTTAAACGGGGATTCACAACTTCTCTCCCTTTCACCCGCAACGGCGCTCTACTGCCGGAGCTGGCGGCTCATCCGGCATTCTTTCAACCCACTTTCGTTGAAATCACCTTAGCTTAATTCTTTGGATGCTCTCATGATGCCCCGGGATTTCACCAGCGATCCCAATTACTTTCCCCCTGGCGCTGTTACAATTCCGGCGGTGAACGATATTTTATCAGCGCGGCAAAATACGGGCACGCGTCCACTCTCGATGAGCTCCAAGCTGGGCCTTTTCAGCAGGGTAGCCGCCCGGCAAGCCGGCAAGGCGCGGGTGGTGCGCGCGGCGTGGGCCGCAACCCGGGCGGTGGGTTCCTCGCTGGTGCGTGCCGCCCATCTGCTGTGGTTGCAGATCACGGGACTGCTGTTTGCCGCCTTCGCGGTCACAGGCATGCTGGCGGTTGTGCGGGAGTACGGCAAGTACTCCGAGGGCAAAACAGGACCGGGGCGGGTCATCGCCACGCTGGCGTTCAGCCTGGTTTTTGCCTGGTTTGGCGCCAGCTCATTCTGGCGTGCGGGCAGACGATAAGCTAAGAAGCTGACCTCGGGGAATCGAAACCATGAAGAAGCCGAGCGAGACCGGAAGTTCCTCCAACGCCGGGGTCCCGGCTTCTGGTTCTGAAGTTCCCGGCTTTGAAATCAAAAGCTCTGAATTCGACATCCAGCCTCTCTACACACCCGACCACCTCAGTGGCGTGGATTATGACCGGGATATTGGCTATCCCGGCCAGTATCCGTTCACGCGAGGCGTGCAGCCCAGCATGTACCGGGGGCGGCTGTGGACCATGCGGCAGTATGCCGGGATGGGCGACGCCGAAGAGTCGAACCGGCGCTATAAATACCTGCTGGCGAATGGCACTACAGGACTTTCGGTGGCGTTCGATCTGCCAACGCAGATCGGGTTGGATTCCGACAATCCGCTGGCAATGGGAGAGGTCGGGAAGGTGGGTGTGGCCATTGATTCCATCGAGGACATGGAGAAGCTGCTGGATGGCATCAACCTGGAGAAAATCTCTACGTCGATGACCATCAATGCTACGGCGGCGATTCTGCTTTCGTTGTATATCGCGGTGGGCAAGCGGAAGGGCGCCGACATCCGCAAGCTTTCCGGCACGCTGCAGAATGACATTCTGAAGGAATACATCGCCAGGGGAACTTACATCTACCCGCCGCGGCAAGCCATGCGCCTGGTGACGGACGTGTTCGCCTATTGCAACGAGCACATTCCCGAGTGGAATACGATCTCGATCTCCGGCTACCACATGCGCGAGGCAGGCTGCACGGCGGTGCAGGAGGTGGCATTCACGCTGGCCAATGCCATTACCTATGTGCAGTCGGCGATCGACACCGGACTCGACATCGACAGGTTCGCCCCCCGTCTATCGTTCTTTTTCGCCTGCTTCAGCAACTTCCTGGAAGAAATTGCCAAGTTCCGCGCGGCCCGGCGGATGTGGGCCCGCATTATGCGCGAGCGCTTCCATGCGCGCAATCCGCGCTCGTGGATGCTGCGCTTCCACACCCAGACCGCGGGCTCAACCCTTACCGCCCAACAGCCGGAAAACAATATTGCACGCACCACATTGCAGGCTCTGGCGGCGGTGCTGGGTGGAACACAGTCGCTGCATACCAACTCGTTCGATGAGGCCCTGGCGCTCCCCACCGAAGAGGCTGCCCGGATCGCTTTGCGCACGCAGCAGATCATAGCCTTCGAGTCGGGCGTGGTGAATACGGTGGACCCCCTTGCGGGGTCTTACTGCATAGAAGCGCTCACCTCGGAAATCGAGCAGCGCGCACAGGAATACCTCACGAAGATCGAGGGTCTTGGGGGCATGCTCAAAGCAATTGAGCGCGGGTATGTGCAGCAGGAGATTCAGAACTCGGCCTACGAATACCAGCGGGCGGTGGACAGTCACCAGCGGGTCGTGGTGGGAGTAAATCAATTCCAGGCGGAAGAAGAGAGGCCCGTGGCAATCTTCCGCGCCAATGAGCAGATTGAACGCAAACAGGTAGAGATGCTACGGGCCCTGCGCGCCCGGCGGAATCCCGCGACGTGGAAGACCTCCCTGAGCGCGGTGGAGGACGCCGCACGCACCTCCGCCAACCTGATGCCCAGCCTGATCAGGGCTGTGGAGAGTGAGGCCACGGTGGGGGAGATATCCGACGCCCTGAGGCGGGTTTTCGGCGAATATGAAGAGATCGTGGTGATTTGATTAGGGAAACCGGGCCTTCGGGTAGCGCCGGACCTCCCCCGGTGAGCGGGCCGATCCCCCTCCTGGCCCCCGCCGGGAAGTAACCATTACTCTTTTGCGCTCAGCTTGTTACCCCTGTGATCATGACGGCAGCAGCGCCTTGCCTTAAAGTCACTCCAGTCCCGCAAAGACCATCAGCGCCGCAGTTGCGCTGGGAGAGTATTTCTTCCCCGCGGGTCCCTGGAGGTTACGTGCTGCCACGCACCAAGATTCGAGTTGCCCGTTCTGAGGCCCGTTATTCGAGAAATACCTCCATTCGCGTGTTTGGTCTCGACGGAGGCGGCCGTCCATTTCACCTGCCCGCTCTGACCATGGATGTAAGCCGGCATGGAGCCAGGATTCGGGGAGTCAACTGCTGGGATCTTCCCGGCGAAACGGTTGGGGTGCGATGCGGCGCGGAAAAAGCGCGCTTCTCCGTGGTCTGGGTGGGCAAGCCGGGGACGATCCGTGAGCAGGAAGTCGGACTCTTCGCCATGGAACCGGACAAATACATATGGGATATCGTGCCTCCACAAGGCGAACCTCTCCGCCGGAGCACCGACCGTGGGTTGCATAACCTGGGGTTACAGGACAAGAGCAGCCGTGGCGATTCCGCGCCTGAAAGTTTTAACCGGCGCCGCAGTGCACGCTACCGGGTGGTGGGAAAAGCGCAGGTGCGGTCGACTGGGGACTCGAAGTGGCACTGGTCCATTCTGTGCGATCTGAGCGGACGCGGAGCTTACATGGAAATGCCAACCCCGCTCCCGGTGGGATCCCAGATGGAGGCAAGCATTGCTCTTGGCGGCATCCAGCTTCAGCTGAAGGCTCAGGTAACGTCGTGCATTCCCAAGCTTGGCATGGGGATTCACTTTACAGAAATGAGCCCACACGACCACTTGCGACTGCAAAGGGTGATTGCGCTACTGGCAAATTCGCAACCGCTCCTCTGAGGAGCGGAGAACATTGCTTCAGCTGCCGCTCGTCGTTATATTTTGCTGCCGCCCATCATCATCTTGAAGATGGTTTGCAACTGCATATTGGAGGTGCCTTCGTAGATTTTGCCGATCTTGGCATCGCGAAAGTATTTCTCCACTGGGTAGTCTTTCGTAAATCCGTAACCGCCGAAGATTTCAACCGCCAGTGAGGCCACGCGCTCGGCCACCTGCGAGGCAAACAGCTTGGCCATGGCGGCCTCCTTTACGAAGCTCAGGCCGTAATCCTTCATGCGGGCGGCGTTGTAGACCATGAGGCGGGCCGCCTCGATTTCCGTGCCCATCTGCGCCAGTTGAAACTGGACCCCCTGAAAATCGGCGATCGATTTGCCAAATTGCTTCCGCTCCTGCGAATAGCGGATGGCGGCATCCCATGCTCCACGCGCCACGCCCAGCATCTGAGCGCCGATGCCGATTCGCCCCTCGTTCAAAGACTCCATGGCAATCTTGTAGCCCCTGCCGGTCTCTCCCAGCACGTTATCCGCGGGGACGAGGCAATCTTCCAGAATCAGTTCGCAGGTGGAAGAGGCGCGAATACCGAGCTTGTCCTCTTTCTTGCCCACGGTGAAACCCGGGAACTCCCTTTCCACCAGAAAAGCCGTGATCCCTCGATAGCCCGCGGATAGATCGACGCTGGCAAAGAGGATATAGAGGCCGGCTTCCTTGCCATTGGTGATCCACAGCTTGCGGCCATCGAGGACGTAGCCGCCGTCCTTGCGTTCCGCGCGAGTCTGTAGCGCAAAGGCATCCGAGCCCGAACTGGCTTCGCTCAAGGCATAAGCGCCCACGCGCCGGGCGGCGAGGGCAGGCAGATAGCGTTTTTTCTGGTCCACGTTTCCCCAGCGCAGGATGGCGTTATTCACCAGCGTGTTCTGCACGTCAACGACAACCCCGGCGGAAGCATCAACGCGGGAAAGTTCTTCAACCGCGAGAATGGCCTCGAAGAAGGAGCCTCCGCCGCCGCCATACTCTTCGGGAATTTCAATTCCCATCAGCCCAAGCTGGAAAAACTGCTCGATCAGGGCTGCATCGAAGACGCCGGCGTCGTCCATCTCGCGAACCAGCGGCCCCACCTTTTCCTGGGCGAACCGGCTTATGTTGTCGCGAAAAAGACTTTCCTCTTCCGTGAGCACGACCAGTGGCGCCGGTTTGCCCGATTGATTGTTGGTGACGGCTTGCGGCATGAGAGTCTCGCTGCGGAAAAACCAACAGGAGAGCCATTGTAACCCCCGCACGACGGCAGCCCCCTCGAAGACTTCCGGCTAGCGCCCCACCGAGAGGAAGAACACGCCGGCGCCGGAGCGCAGGTCTCTGCCATAGGTAAAGATAAGGCCCACTCCGTAGGCGTTCAGCTTGGCCTGAATTCCGGTGTCCCATAGCCACCGGTCCGGCCACGGCTGCGGCAGGGGATCGAAAGCTTTGGCGGTATCGAGAAACGGCGAGAGCCGCAGGCGAAACAGACTCGTCGCCACGATGTTCTTGTCTATTTCCCAATTCGAGAGGAAGTAGCTTTGTGTCAGGGGCGAGCTTCCCTTTCTTCCATCGCGGGAGCCTATGTGTCCGCGCAGGCGCAGATCGCTATCGCGCTCCAGCCCGAGCAGGAAAAGTTCGTCGAAAGGACCGCTTCCGAAAAGACCGCCGAGCCGCAGGCGTCCGGTGACTTCATAGTCGTTTCCCTGGGCCTGGGGGAGCCAGTTGATGTCCAGAGAGCCTTGCAGCTTCCCAAAGGTCTGGGGAGTGCTGGACCAGAGACGCGCCAGTTCCGATGAGCCCTCCGTGGTGGCGAGGAAGCGCCTCTCGGGCACGCGCCAGAGTTCGTACGTGAACGCGGACGTATGCTTGAGCTGGTATCCATTGGAGAGCAGCGAAGGGTTCAGCGCCGGTCCGGCGATGGAGTTGCGGAAGTCGCGATGGGAGAGTTCCACCCCGGTTGACCACGTCCACGCGGCGCCCACGAGACTGGTTATGCCGGCGGTGAATCCCTCCTTGCGCAAATTGAGGCTGCTCACCACGGGAGCTGGGCCGCGCGAAGAGGCGCGCAGATCCCAGTTCTCATTGCGGAGATCGACGCCGATGCGGTAGCGGCGGGTTGCTGTGTCATGCAGAGGACCGGAGACGGAAGCAGTGATCCTGCGCCTTTCACTATCCCAGCGCACCGAAGAGAGGAGATTCGTGGCCGTCCCGCCCACGTTGAAATATTCGGGATAGACGGTCTGCACAAAAATGCCGCGGAAGAAATTGAGAGCGCCTTCCAGTTTGGTGCGTCCGAATCCATTTCGCTCAGCGGAACGGAAGGTCACATCGAAGTCCCCGCTGTCCTGTGCAGCGAGATCGAAAGAGTAGCGGCGAAAAACTCCCAGGCTGCCAACGCGGGCACGGGAGGCCAGCAAGTCCTGCAATCGCAAGATCGAGGCAGGCGAGAAGGCCATGGCATGATCGAGAAGCACGGGTTTAAGCCGCGGCTCGGGATCGCTGCGCACATCATGAATGCGCGGTCTGGACACGCGGTTCCAATACTTCAATGCCGCTTCGAGATTGCCGTCCAGAAAATAGATGGTCCCCAGGAAATCGTTGGCATATTCGTCATCGGGAGCAAAGCGAAGAACCTTGTGAAGCCACATTGTGGCCTCGGTGTGGCGGTTCTGCCGGAAAGCCACGCCCGCCAAGTCCTCAGGGAAACGCCTGCCGGTGGGTTGCTGGCGATATCCGGAGAGCAACGCGGCATGCGCGGCTTCCCAGCGGTGAAGTTGCGCCAGGGAAACTCCATAGTAGTAGGCACTATCTGGTGAGGACATCCCCTGCTTTTCAACCGCCTCAACAACTTCCTGCCAGCGATGGTTCTGGAAGAGCTGATCGATCGCTGCCGGTGGAGGAACGGGTTGCGGAACCTGGGCGCATACAGGCAGCACCAGCCAGAAAAATAAAAGCAGCCATGCCATCAGTGGGAGGAGGACTGAGGCACTGCGAGCAGGGTCCAGTTGCCGGTTGAATGCCATTGCTGCTCGAACTTAGCACGCTCCTGCTTCAGCAGCTTGCGCTGCGCGGGGTCATTCAAAACGACCAGCTTTCGATCTGAGTCCAGCCCGGTAACCACCACGTAATGAAGCGCCGAAGCCGCCGTGGGCTTCAAAGCGGCAATCAGCGGACGTCCCTGCTGAAGGTGGTGCTGCAAATCTTCCCACGTGCCATGGAAGGCGAATGTGCGGAATCCATGATCCCGAAGGTAGCCTTCGAGAGACGAAGCAAGAATTCCGTGATCTTTTTCCGAGTAAAGAGCGCGAAAGATAGCAGGCTCGCCGGACTCCGGAGCCACCGGCTGGCCCTGCTGCTTCTGCCAGTATTGCATCACCATTGCAATACTGGCGGAGCCGCAGCCTTCACTCTGTTGCTGGATGAATGGCACATCGAGCCAAACACCGGGCGCGGCGGCGAACATCGCTTCGCAGAAAACCAGACAGATTGCGAATCGACAGAACGCCGCGCGCACCATGAGAGGTTATCGAACAGCAACGATGATCAGGACCAGAGCGGCGACGCCCAGAATGAGCAGCAGCAGATCACGATCGCTCAAAGTGCCTGCGGCAAAATCGGCCTGCGCTTTAGAAGCCCGGGCGGCAAGCTGAGTAAGTTCCTGGTCGCTCAAACTGGAGACGGCCGTCTTTACCTGCTGGGAATCAACATGGGCCTGGGCAAGGGCTTTGGCAGCCTGCCCGGAAGAAAGCACCTCATTCAGCTTTTCGATATTTTCCTGGCGCGTGCGGCTGGCTTCGAGCACCTGCTTCTGAAGATCCAATGGGCTGACCACGTGGGTCTGGGCCCCAAGTACAGAGGGAAGAATCAAGCTCACCACCAGAAAACAAGCAGCATACATACGCAAACTGCGGCACGGCATGAATCGCATCTTTCTTACTCCCTATTTGTTTTGAATCGAAGTTTTGCTGAATCGACCTTGAGTTTTTGATTATACGAGGGAAT
>DASZRZ010000478.1:0-13510 GCA_035548935.1 Terriglobales bacterium | reverse complement strand
CAACGATGAAGAAGCCGAGGATTTGGCCAAGCAGTACTACCGCGCCAAGGACTTCCTCTTCCTCGGACGCGGCGTCCACTACCCCATCGCCCTCGAAGGCGCGCTCAAGCTCAAGGAAATTTCCTACATCCACGCCGAAGGCTATCCCGCCGGCGAGATGAAGCACGGCCCCAACGCCCTGATCGACGAAGACCTTCCCGTGGTCATCCTCGCCACCTGCGACCGGGAAGACGCCGGCTCTGTCGTGCGCTATGAGAAGACGCTTTCGAATTTGAAGGAAGTGTCGGCTCGCTCCGGCAAGGTAATCGCCATCGCCACCGAGGGCGACGAGGAGATTCGCGAGTCCGCCGATCACGTCCTCTATGTTCCGGCGGCTCCCGAACTGCTTCTGCCAATTCTGGAGATCGTTCCCTTGCAGTTGCTGGCCTACCACATCGCCGTCCGCCGTGGCTGCGACGTGGATCAGCCCCGCAACCTGGCAAAGTCCGTCACCGTGGAATAACCGGCTCCCAGGAAAAAACAAAGCCCGGCAACGCGCCGGGCTTTTTTACTTCCATCCTCTATTCTCAAACCTTTTTGCCGCCCCGCTAATCGAACCTCTCATAAATAATCGACTTTCGGTCCCAGCCCAGAGACTTCAGCAGCTCCTGATTGGCCTTCACCATGTCGCGCAGCCCGCAGATATAGGCATCCATATCCGTGCGGCCTTCGGCCAGGCGCCGCACGTGCTCCTGCACATATCCGGTCGCGCCCGTCCATCCCGGGTTCTCCCGGCTCAGAGTCGGAACGTAATGGAAGTTGGGATGCTCCCTCGCAAGCTGCTCGAACTCATCGTGGTAATACAGGTCTTTCTTCCAGCGCACGCCAAACACCAGCCAGAACTGCTTTCCCTCGTTTCGCGCATGGTTCTCCGGAAGAAACAGCCACCGGATCATCCCCCGCAGCGGCGCAATCCCCGTTCCCGTGGCCACAAAAATCGAATCCCGCACCGCCTCGCGCAGCGTGAAGTATCCATGCGGACCGCTGAAGCGCACCTCGGCGCCCTCCCGCAAACTGCATAGATAATTGGAAAAAAATCCGTCGGGAACCCGGTTCAGGCAAAGGGAAAAATGCCGGTCATCCGGCGGCGAGGCGATGGAATACGCCCGCGTTATCTCGCGGCCCTCGTGCTCGGCCTTCAACGATACGAACTGGCCTGCCGCAAAATGGAACCGGGGAACCTGCAGCACCTCGAACTTCAGGTGCTGTGTCTCATCCGAGAGTGCTACCGTGTGGACCAGCCGGGCCGTTAACATTTCTGACATTCGTGAGTGAACCTGCTGGAACTAGTACCACTTTAGAAAACCACAAATCAACCCCGATTGCTCAAAACACCCCCTCCCCCTGCCACCCTCTCCACCTCCCTACCTTCATGTCCTTTAGAAGAACCCTGCACCCAGATTGGAACCACCGTCGATTCCATCTCTAAGTTTTGCAACCTGACGCAGACTGAGAACATCCAACGCCTTGACAACGATGTACTCAGACTTTATCATCCCGGCATTATAAATGTGCTCGGAATTGAGCCGGAAATACATCAAATAGCCTAATTTTTACAACGACTTACGAATTAGAAGGGGGATGGCATGGCAAAGATTATTGGAATCGACCTGGGGACGACCAATTCGGTGGTCGCGGTCATGGAAGGCGGGGAACCCAAGGTGATCGCCAACGAGGAAGGTGGCCGTACCACCCCTTCGGTCGTCGGATTCACAAAGTCCGGAGAGCGCCTGGTGGGGCAAGTGGCCAAACGGCAGGCCATCACCAATCCGGAGAACACCGTTTTTTCCATCAAGCGCTTTATGGGCCGCCGCTTCAACGAAGTCAACGAAGAGATGAAGATGGTGCCCTATAAGGTCATATCCGACGGCGACCACGTCGCCATCGAAGTCAACGGCAAGAAGAACACCCCGCCTGAGGTCTCCGCCCTTATCCTTCAAAAGCTGAAGAAGGCCGCGGAAGACTACCTTGGCGAGAAGATTACCGAGGCGGTCATCACCGTCCCCGCCTACTTCAACGACGCCCAGCGGCAGGCCACCAAGGATGCCGGACGCATCGCCGGCCTCGACGTTAAGCGCATCATCAACGAGCCCACCGCGGCGGCATTGGCCTACGGCCTCGACAAGAAGAAGGACGAGATCATCGCCGTTTACGACTTCGGCGGCGGCACGTTTGATATCTCCATTCTGGAAGTTGGGGAAGGCGTTATCGAAGTCAAGGCGACCAATGGCGACACCCACCTGGGCGGCGACAATATCGACCAGCGCATTGTTGACTGGTTGATCGATGAGTTCAAGAAAGAGGAAGGTCTTGACCTCCGCGCCAAGGGCAATGAAATGGCGTTGCAGCGGCTTCGCGACGCAGCCGAGCGCGCCAAAATCGAGCTCTCCACCACCATGGAGACCGAGATCAATCTGCCCTTCATCACCGCCGACGCCAGCGGGCCCAAGCACCTGGTAAAGCGGCTTACCCGCGCCAAGCTTGAGTCGATGGTGGAGGAGTTGATCCAGCGCGCCACTGCCCCGTGCCGGCAGTGTATGAAGGACGCGGGCATCCCCGCCGACAAGATCGACGAGGTTGTGCTGGTCGGTGGACAGACCCGCATGCCGCGCATTCAGCAATCGGTAAAGGAACTCTTCGGCAAGGAGCCCCACAAGGGCGTAAACCCGGATGAAGTTGTGGCCATCGGCGCGGCCATCCAGGGCGGCGTTCTGGGCGGCGAGGTGAAAGACCTGCTCCTGCTCGACGTGACTCCTCTCTCGCTGGGCCTTGAAACGCTGGGCGGGGTAATGACCACGCTCATTCCGCGCAACACGACGATCCCAACCCGCAAGTCGGAAACGTTTTCCACCGCGGCAGACAGCCAGCCCTCGGTCGAAATTCACGTCCTGCAGGGAGAGCGGCCCATGTCGAAGGACAACCGCACCCTGGGCAAGTTCCACCTCACGGGAATTCCTCCGGCTCCACGGGGAGTGCCGCAGATCGAGGTCACCTTTGACATCGATGCCAACGGCATCCTGAACGTCACCGCGAAGGATACGGCGACGCAAAAGGACCAGAAGATCACCATCACCTCCTCCTCCGGACTTTCCAAGGAAGAGGTGGAGCGCATGGCCAAGGAAGCCGAGTCGCACGCATCGGAAGACAAAGCTCGTCGCGAGGAGATCGACTCCCGCAATCAGCTGGACAGCATGGTCTATAACGTCGAGAAGATGCTCAAGGAGCACGGCGATAAAATCTCCGGCTCCGAGCGTGGCGATGTGGACAATGCGCTCTCCGATGCCAAAAAGGCCCTGGAGGGCGGCGACAAAGCTGCCATGGATCGCGCCCACGAGCAGTTGACCCAGGCGTCGCACAAACTGGCCGAGGCCATGTACAAGACCTCCCAGGCACCGCCAGAGGCCGGGGGCGCACCGTCGGCGGATGGCAACGGACAACCCTCGGATTCGGCCCACAAAAAAGACGAAGGGGTAATCGACGCTGAATACGTGGATGTGGAAGAAAAAAAATAGCGTGAACAGACTGCGAACAGTACCCGGGACATAAGAATCAGTGAAGGGGCGCCCAGTGGCGCCCTTTCACTGTCCCCGACGCAGGGCGGAATCAGGGGTTGAACCGACTCGAATGGCCACGGCGAGCAAGAAAGACTATTACGAAATTCTTGGCGTGAAGAAGGGCGCCTCCGCGGATGAAATTCGCAAGGCATTCCGCAAGCTTGCGCGCAAATATCACCCCGACGTCAATCCCGGAGACAAGACTGCTGAAGAGCGCTTCAAGCAGATGTCCGAGGCCAATGACGTCCTCAGCGATCCCAAGAAGCGCAAGATTTACGACCAGCTGGGCTATTACTCCGACAACATCGATCCCGCTGCCGCCGAAGCCTATGCCAATCAGGGTGGGGGTGGCGGCTATGGCGCGGGGCAGGCAGGCCGTCCCGGTCCGGGTGGAGTGCCGTTCGATTTCAGCGGCTTCGATTTTTCCGAGGGCGCGGGCGCGCAAGGGCGCGGGACGGGCGGCGGCTTCCGCGACATCTTTTCTTCTATCTTCGGAGGAATGGGCGGATCAGGCGCAGCGACCCGCTCGGCTCCCGAGCCCGGCAGTGATCTTGAGTATCAGGTCAAGGTGGACTTCTGGCAGGCCATTCGCGGCTCTGAGCTGCGTCTGAACGTCTCGCGGCAGGATGCCTGCTCCACCTGCCACGGCAGTGGATACATTGAAAGTCCGGGCGCCTGCACCCAGTGCCATGGCACCGGCCATATCGACCAGGCCAGTGGACGCATGCGCTTCAATACCTCATGCCCGGCCTGCGGTGGCACGGGCCGTCTGCGCAATACGTGCTCCACCTGCGGCGGTCAGGGAGTTGTAAATCGCACCGAGCCTATTACGGTCCGCATCAAGGCGGGAACCCGCGACGGCCAGCGCGTTCGTCTGGCGGGAAAAGGCAATGCCGGACGCTTCGGCGGACAGGGGGGCGATCTCTTCATCATCATCCGCGTGGGAGAGCATCCGGTATTCCGCCGTGATGCCGACGACATCCACGTTACCGTACCGGTCTCGCTTACCGAGGCGGCCATGGGAGCCAAGATCGAAGTCCCCACCATCGATGGGCGAGCGCTTCTGAAAATTCCTCCCGGAACGCAGTGCGGCCAGAAGCTGAGGTTGCGCGAGAAGGGCGTGGCTTCGGCGGCCCGGGAGAATGTACGCGGCGACGAGATCGTGGAGGTGAAGGTTGCCGTCCCCATGCCGCGCGACGAACGCACCAAGGAAATTCTGCGGGAGTTTGCCAGGCTCAATCCCGAAGATCCGAGAGAAGAGTTGTGGAAGCAGGTGTGAGTGGTTGGCATTGGCCGCTTATCCGGTGACGGAAGATTTCTGAAATGGCGAAACGAAAATCCAAAGGCGCGTACATGATCTCCTCCGTGGCGGAGATGTATGGCATCCATCCGCAGACGCTCCGTCTCTACGAGCGCGAGGGATTGTTGAAGCCTTCGCGCACCGAGGGCAACACCCGCCTCTACACGGAAGAGGATCTGGGACGGCTGGAGTTTATCCTGACGCTGGCGCGCGACCTGGGAGTGAACATCAGCGGAATCGCCATCATCCTGCAAATGCGCGAGCGGATGGAGCAGATGCAGCGCGAGACGCAGGAGTTCATCGCCTCGCTTCAATCGGAAATGGTCTCCCGCTTCCAGCACGTGGAAGCCGCGCGCGGAGCGCTGGTTCCGGTCCGGCGCGGCCCGCCGCCAATTGGCCTCAAGCGGACAATCTCAGAAGAGTAGTTTCTTTAGAAGCGGTAAATTGCCAGGCCGGTAAGCATCGAAAGCACCGAACCGCTGGTTCTCTCAACCGCCATCTTGCCTTTGCTTCCGGGGATGAAAACGATGTCCTCGGGTTGCAGCACCACATCGGGCGCCTTCGCCGCCAGGATTTTCTTGAGGGGTAAATCAAGATTGGTCAGACCTGTGGGGGTCTGCCGCAGCACACGCGTGCTATTCAGAGAGGCCATTCGCGTGGGCCCGGCAGCCTTGGCCAGTGCCTGGGAGACCGTCATGCTTCCGTGGTTCTCCATGACGAACCCGCCGGCGCGATTGACTTCACCGATTACATACACCACGCCCGCGCGCGAAACAATGACCGTATCTCCGGGAGCCAGATCGATGTTGCTGGCGCCCGTCCGCGAATCGTCCTGCGAAAGCGCCACCACCATAGGCTTATCGGGCTGGCCGTAGTGGGTGATGGTGACCGTTTTGCCGGCTCTTTCCGTCAAGCCACCGGCGGCAAGAATCAAGTCCAGCAGCCTGCGGGAGTTGGTCCCCTGATAGACTCCGGGCTTTGCCACCTCGCCCGCAATTGTCATGTTCTGGGTTGTATATTCCTTCACGAAGACGGAAACATGCGGACTCTTGAGGTATCCGCCTTCAACGTACTTCGCTTCGATCACCGTGGCCGCCTCTTGCGCGCTCATGCCCGCCACAACGACTTCGCCCGCCAGGGGAAGATTCACCTCTCCACCACTGCCCACGCGTGTCTTCTGGTTGAGGTCGGGGACCCCGTGGAAGCTGATCTCGATCTCATCCCCGGCGCCGATCAGAAGTTTTACCGGGACATAGGAACTGGAAGGCCGGACCTCCGCCTGAGACAGTGCTGTCTGTTTCTGTGTCTTTGAAGTTTCCGGGGAAGTTTCCTGCGCGGCCACAACTGCCGCCAGTGAAACCAAAAGCAGGCCCGAGACAAAAATTCTCCGGCAAATACGAGCGGCGGGCCAATTTGCAAACTGCATTCTGATCCCTCAATTCCCTCTATTGGCGCGAGTCTAGCACAGGAAATTGCGGGTTTTACCGCCTCCAGAAGGGTGGAAGCTAGTCAGATACCCCGCATCCGGAGAGCGCACTCCGGCATTCCCATTACAGCAGGATGCAGGGGGGCAGGGTAAGGTTACCTCCGTCCGCTACTTCACCATGGGGAGAACAATCCCCTTTTGGGACTGGTACTTGCCATGGCGGTCGGCGTAGCTGGTTTCGCAGGGCTCGTCGCCCTGGAAGAACAGAATCTGGCAGAGACCTTCGTTGGCATAGATTTTGGCCGGGAGTGGGGTGGTGTTGGAAATCTCCAGCGTGACAAAGCCCTGCCACTCAGGCTCAAACGGCGTTACGTTCACAATGATGCCGCAGCGGGCATAGGTGGACTTGCCCACGCAAATGGTGAGGATGTCGCGGGGGATCTTGAAGTATTCCACCGAGCGCGCCAGGGCAAAGGAGTTGGGGGGGACTATGGCGCAATCGGAGCGCACTGTGACAAAGGATCGCTCGTCGAAGTTCTTGGGGTCCACCACCGTGCAGTTCACGTTAGTGAAGATTTTGAACTCATCCGCAACCCGGAGATCGTAGCCGTAGGAAGAAAGACCGTAGGAGACGAGGCCCGAGGAGACCTGCTTCTCGGCGAAGGGGTTGATCATGTCGTGCTCGACAGCCATCTTGCGGATCCAGCGATCACTCTTCAGCATGTTTTAGGTTCCCGTTGATCTGATTGATGGCGCCTTTGTTTATGGCGCCCACACGTGTCCCCGGTGTGGAACGGCCTCTTAAAATTGTTCCGCATGCAACAACCCGGAAGCTGATGTTAAAGCCAGTGAGCCGAACTTGACAAATGGCAGCCGGGGGCAAGGTGCTGATTCGGGTCCGGGTAGCGTATGGAACCTGGAAAAAGCGCGGACTTCGTTTGACATTCGTGCACGGAGCCCTTTAGCATCAATGCTTTGGCGGAAACGGAGCGACACGTGATCAAGCTGGACATTGTGAACGAAGTGGTAACCAAGACGGGGATCACCAAGACCAAGGCCGAGTTGGCGGTGGAAACCGTATTTGAAAGCATGAAGCGCGCCCTTTCCACCGGCGACCGCATTGAGCTTCGCGGCTTCGGCGTGTTCAACGTGCGCCCACGCAAGACCGGGATTGGCCGCAACCCCCGCACCGGCGCGGAGGTCAACATTCCGCCGGGGAAGGCGGTTCGCTTTAAACCGGGCAAGGAGTTGCAGTCCATCGATTAGTTCCGCGCGCGATCCGGCCTCGCAAGCAGGCCATGGCGCCGGCGAAGCCGCCCGATGAAAAACATTGGGAGGGAAGACAAACCCTCCTGCCGAATCTCCGCACGCTGATTGCATTTTGATGTCGAATCCGTTCCCGCCCGAGAATACGCGGCCTGCTGAGAGTTCCCTGCTTCCTGAGAATTCGCTTCCGGCTGAGAGTTTGCCGCTTCCCGAAAACTCACTCTCCTCGGGGAATCCATTTCCTGCAAATCCGGACGGCTTCGAATCGTTCTCCACGCCGGAAGTGTTCGTGGTTCGCGCGCGTCCGCGGAGGCGCTACTGGCTGCATGGACTTCTGCTGCTGGCAACGCTATGTACCACCACGCTGGTGGGAGTCCGCCTGAACTACAACTTCCAGCATGACCTGCCGGCGTTTTCCATGCAGTCGAATACACTGCCGCTGTTTCCGCTGCTGTGGGTGGCGGAGGAGCCAGCGCGCATTCTGCTGGGGCTGCCCTTTTCGGTAACTCTGCTTTTGATCCTGATGGCGCATGAGATGGGCCACTTCCTGATCGCCCTGCACTACGGCGTGGACGCCACGCTGCCGCACTTTATCCCGGCGCCAACCCTGATTGGGACGCTGGGGGCGTTTATCAAAATCAGGTCCCCGATACGAACACGGGCGGCCCTGTTCGACATTGGCAGCGGAGGACCGTTTGCAGGATTTGCCCTGGCTTTTCCAGTGCTGGTGCTGGCCATGACGGTTTCCAAACCGGCGGCCTCAGCCTGGAAGGGGTCGGATGTTGTACTGGGATATCCGCTGGTGTTTCATGGGGTGCACTGGTTGCTCGGCGTGATGGGTTCGGGCGTGGGAAAGGTGGAACTGGATCACGTGCTGCTGCACCCCATGGCGATTGCCGCGTGGGTGGGGATGTTTGCGACCTCCCTGAACCTTCTTCCCGGAGGCCAACTGGATGGAGGACACATTGTGTATGCGGCAGCTCCGCGGCTGTACCGCCACATTGGAAGGATGACGGTGTCGGCGCTGTTCACGATGGGGCTGATCGGCGTGCTGCAACAGATGGGCAGGTTAACGGAAGAGTGGAGAGGATGGCCGGGCTGGATGCTGTGGGCGGTAGTGGTGCTGGTGATGGGAAGAAAGCATCCTCCGGTGGCGGAGCATCCGGGGTTGGACCGGCGGCGTCAGTGGCTGGCGCTGGCGGCGCTGGCGCTGTTCGTAATTACCTTCATGCCTGTGCCGCTGTTTGAAAGATAAGCCTTCCCGTTTTTAATCATGTAATACATTATTAATTCTTGACATGATTATTCATGCACCCTATTATGCATCCAGTCCATGATTAAGAGTTTCGCAGATAAAGAGACTCGCAACTTCTGGGAAACGGGGAGGGGCGGGAAAAGGCTTCCGGCAAATCTGCGGACCTCGATTCAGCGCAAGTTGCAGATGCTGGACGCGGCCAAGACCCTGGACGACTTGAAACAGCCGCCAAACAACCGGCTGCACGCCCTGGAACATGACCGCGCCGGGCAACATGCAATCAGAGTGAACGATCAGTTCCGAGTCTGTTTCACATGGAACGATGGCGAGGCCTACGATGTTGAAATTACCGATTATCACTAAACCGGAAGGTTCGTATGTCTGTTGAACGAAGGAGCAATGCTGGATGGGCTGTCCATCCGGGAGATATCCTGCTGAAGGAATTCCTTCAGCCTATGGGAATCTCTGGCTATGCGCTCGCCAAGGGTATCAAGGTGAATGCCCAAACTATAAGTGACATTACCCGCAGGAAGCGCGGCATAAGCGCTGACATAGCCATCCGGCTGGCAAAGTTTTTCAAGACGACGGAGGAGTTTTGGATGAACCTTCAGACATCCTACGAACTGGCCATGGCCCGGCAACGCAACAAGGCTGCCGTTTCAAAGATACAGCCCCACGGGGTTCACGCCGCCTAGATTGTAACTAGCGACTGATCTCGCCCAGAACTAAGCAGTTATTCCGGTCTAAACCTGCTTGACCCGCTCCATCACCGACTTCAACGCCGCTGCAACTTGTGACGAGGCGGTGCCTCCTGGGACGTTGTGGCTATCGAGGACAGCCTGGAGTTCGAGCGCGGGATAGAAGTCCTGATCGAATTCAGCGCGAATGGTGCGCAGTTCTTCGAGCGAAAGAGCTTGCAGTTCGCATTTTTTATCGAGGCAGAGGCGCACCGCCTGTCCGACCGCGCTGTGCGCCATGCGGAATGGAACGCCCTTGCCAACCAGGTAGCGTGCGGCGGCGGTGGCATTGAGGTATCCCGAGGCGGCGGCGGCGGACATGCGATCGAGATTGAAGGTAACCGAGCGCATGAAGGCGGCGGAAATCTCCAACGCGCCGGTGATGGCATCAACGGCCTCAAAGACCGGCTGCTGCGACTCCTGAAGGTCCTTGTTATAGGCCAGGGGCAGGCCCTTGAGAATCAGTTCGAGCGAATGGGCCGCGCCAGCGACGCGCCCGACCTTGGCGCGCAGAAGCTCCAGCGGGTCGGGATTCTTCTTTTGCGGCATGGCGCTGGACCCCGTGGAGTAGGGCTCAGGCAGAATGACAAATCCAAATTCCACGGTGGAGTAGAGCGCCATCTCCTCCGCCCAGCGGCTGATATGCAGCGCAAGCGTGGTGAGATGGTGAAGGAACTCAAGCGCGAAGTCGCGGTCGCTGGTGGCATCGATGCTATTGGCCGAGATGGCTTCAAAACCGAGTTCGGCGGCGATGGCCTGGCGGTCGAGGACGATGCCCGGTCCGGCAACGGCTCCCGATCCTAAAACCAGCGTATTGACACGGTGCCGGCAATCGGCGAGCCGGCCGGCGTCGCGCAGGAACATCTGCGCGTAGGCGAGCAGCCAGTGCGCGACCAGTACAGGCTCGGCGCGCTGAAGATGCGTGTACGAAGGCATGGCCGCCGTGGGGTGAGCCTCGGCCTGCGCAATGAGAGCCTCGACCAGAGCGGCAAGCAAAGAACGAATGGAGTCGAGGCTGCGGCGCACGAAGAGACGCAGATCGGTTGCAATCTGTTCGTTGCGGCTGCGGCCGGTGTGGAGCTTGTATCCAAGGTCTCCCACGATGGCGACAAGCTGCATTTCGACGAAGTGATGAACGTCTTCGGCGTCGGCGGTGTCCATCCACGCAGGATTTTCAGCGGCGCGCTGGTCCACGTGGGTGAGGACGTCGCGGACGGTCCTGGCCTCCTCGGCGGAGAAGATGCCAGCGATGGCAAGGGCTGAGGCCCAGGCACGGCTGGCGGCAATTTCGTCGGGAAGAAGGCGGCGGTCGAAGGAGAACGACCGCTGCCACCGGTCGAATGCCGGATCGAGCGGCTCACGAAAGCGTCCGGCCCACATTTTTTCAGTCATCGGTACTCACAAAAAGTCCGCAGGCCGGCAGCCATAAGCCTCGTTCCAAATTCATTCTGCCAGTTCATTCCGCTGCGCCCACCCGCTACCGCCGGGGACTGGACCTGCATCAGCGTTTAGTGATCTGCTCCACCGAGTCGGCGATGCTCTTCTTAAGGCTGGCCTGCACGCGGGCAGGCAGCCCGAGGATACGGATGAAGCCCTCGGCGTCCTTGGAGTCGTAACCCGCCATGCTGAATGCGGCCAGGCCCATCTGGTAGAGCGAATAGGGCGAGGTGCGTCCGGCAACGCTGATGTTTCCCTTGTAAAGCTTGAGGGTGATTTTGCCAGTCACGTTCTGCTGCGTAGAAGAGACAAAGGCGTCGAGCGATTCGCGCAGCGGCGTGAACCACCGGCCGTAGTAAACGAGTTCGGCGTACTTGAGCGCAATCTGCTGCTTGAAGTGGAGAACCTCGCGGTCGAGGCAGAGAGACTCAAGTTCGCGATGGGCGGTAAGGATCAGGGTGCCGCCGGGGGTCTCGTAGCATCCGCGGGATTTGATTCCGACGAAGCGGTTCTCGACGAGATCAACTCGTCCAATGGCGTGGCGTCCGGCGATGGCATTGAGTTGTTCGACCATGGCCACGGGGGAAAGCGACTTGCCGTTTACGGCCACTGGCGTACCGTGTTCGAAGGCGATCTCAACGGTCTCGGGCTTGTCAGGAGCCTTCTCGGGCGAGACGGTGAGCTGCCACATGTCGGGCTTGGGCTCATTGTTGGGATCTTCCAGCTCCGCGCCCTCGTGACTCAGGTGCCAGAGGTTGCGGTCGCGGCTGTAAATCTTGGTGCGGCTGGCCTCGACCTGAATGCCACGAGCTTCGGCGTAGTCGAGCGCATCTTCGCGGGAGTTGATGGTCCACTCGCGCCAGGGCGCGATTACCTTGAGCTCCGGAGCCAGCGCCTGGTAGGCGTGCTCGAAGCGCACCTGATCGTTGCCCTTGCCGGTGCATCCATGGGCGACGGCGGCGGCGCCTTCCGCGAGCGCAACTTCAACCTGGCGCTTGGCAATAATGGGACGGGCAAGCGAGGTTCCGAGCAGGTAGGTGTGCTCGTAGACCGCGCCGGCGCGAACGGCAGGAAAAACATATCCGGTCAGGAATTCTTCGCGCAGGTCTTCGACGACGACATGGCTGGCCCCGGTTTTGTAGGCCTTTTTGACGACGGCATCCAGGTCGTCTCCCTGACCGACATCGGCCACCATGGCGATGACTTCAGAGCCGTAATTTTCCTTGAGCCATGGAATGATGATGGAGGTATCAAGGCCACCGGAGTAAGCGAGTACGACACGTTCCGACATTGCGATCTCCTGAAAACAATCTACTGAAAATGGGTGCGACGGCGTTGACGCGACGGCAGTAATCCTGGGTGGCGCGTCCCGGTGCAGGCAAAGGCAGTTTACCAGCCCGTGGTGGATGGGGCCCACCGTGAATCAACGCGGGTTATGCCCACGCCGGACGCACGGCGGTTCCTTCCGAATGTGGAGGCTTGCTGAAACCGGCGGTGGAGCTGGCCAGAAGCACCAGGATTGCGGTTTGCACGTGTAGCCGGTTCTCCGCCTGATCGAAGACGATGGAGGCGGGAGATTCGATGACCTCGTCCGTAACCTCCTGCCCACGGTGCGCGGGCAGGCAGTGCATAAAGACCGCGCCCTGGGCGGCCTGGGCCATCATGGCTCCGTTGACCTGATAGTGGCGGAAGGCTCCACCACGCTCGCCGGCCTCGGTCTCCTGGCCCATGCTGGTCCAGACATCGGTATAGACGACATTGGCGCCGGAAACGGCGGAGCGCCAGTCGTGCGACAGCTCAATTCTGGCTCCGGTGGCGTCGGCGGTTTTGAGGGCGGCACGAACAATACCGGCATCCGGAAGATACTCCGGAGGCGTGGCGACGACGATGTGGCTGCCCATAAGAGCGGCGGTAAGCAGCAGCGAGTTGGCAACGTTGTTGCCATCGCCCACATAGGCAACCTTGATGTTGCGAAGGTCGCCGAACTTTTCGCGCAGGGTAAAAAAGTCAGCCAAAGCCTGACAGGGATGCTCCAGATCCGTAAGGGCGTTGAGCACGGGGATGCCGGTATGAGCGGCCATTTCCGTGACCGTCTTGTGTTTGAAGGTGCGCAGAACGACGCCATCCACCCAGCGCTCGAGGTTGCGGGCAACATCGGCGATGCTTTCGCGGCTTTCGATGCCACCGGGACAATCCATGAAGATGGCCTTGCCGCCGAGGTTGTTGATGCCGACTTCAAAAGTGATGCGGGTGCGCAGCGAGGGCTTCTCGAACATCATGACAAACTGCCGGCCAGCCAGAGTGCTGCGGAAGACCGAGGGACGGGTCTTTAGCAGCCGCGACAGCTCGAAGATTTCTTCGATGTCCGCGGTGGACAGGTCCTGAATGGAGATGAGGTCCGTGTGCTGGAACCTGGGAACATTTTGCCGGGCAGTAACCATGCTGAACTCCTGTTGCCGAAGACGGCAGTCAAACTCAGACCACGTGCAAAAACAC
>DASZRZ010000477.1:0-9051 GCA_035548935.1 Terriglobales bacterium | reverse complement strand
CCAGGTGCATGGCCAGACCGGCGATCAGGTTGTCCTTGTAGATCGGTACGCGCTCGGAGTCGGGGATGATCATCACCGCCAGCAGCGAAACCATTCCCGTAAACATGAAGCTGTATCCGCCGATGATCAGCGCGGTACGCTTCAGGTTCTTCAACTTGGGATGGGCAATCTCGCGGTACACCTGCGCCAGCGATTCCTCGCCGCTCATGGCGAGAACCGAGTGGCCGAAGGCCATCATTACGCCGAAGACGCCAAATGCCTTGTGCAGATTTGAATTCTTGAGAAAGCCCAGCGCCTCAGGCGCGAAGTTCAGGTTCGAGGGGATGGGCAGCGGAGGCAACTGGCCGCCGCGAATCAGCAGCGTGATCGCCGACCACACCAGAATCATCACCACCATCACGGTGGTGATGTACATGATCTGGAGCGCCTTTTCGCTCGACTCCTCGATCCCTTTGGTGTTTTCCCACCAGTAGTAGAGCGTCACCGCAACCGCGACCACCACCGATACCGCGTTGCCATTCAGATGCGGAGGGCTTCCCATCAACTGATGCACCGCAACCGGCACCCATCCATGCAGGTCGGCGTAAGAGAGCACCTGGTTCAGCAAACCCGCAATGTACTGTCCGGCAGCCACGCCCGAGATCGGCCCGGTTAGCACATAATCGAACATCAGCGCCGATACCGCCAGCTTGGCCAGATTGCCGCCCAGCGCTTCTTTCACAATTCGGTATACGCCGCCGCGCACAAACATCGAGCAGCTTTCCACGTAAACGGCGCGAACCGCGAACGAGAACAACATCACCCCGATAATCAGCCACGGGGCGCTCTTCCCCACTGCCTGTTCCGCAATGCCCCCCGCATAGAATGCCGAGGAACCAAGGTCGTTTAGAATGATTGCCGCGGCGCGCCAGTAGGAGATAAACGTCAGCATCACCGAGGTCGCAACTACAATGCGAACTCGATCCGCCGGGAGCCCAGGCTGCGTTGGTGAAGGCATTAGAAATAAGTATCGGCAGACATACCGCGGGAGGTCATCGATTTCCCCGTAGCATGCCGGCTCGTCAGCGCACTAATACAATTTATGGTGGAACCGAATAGTATGGGGGCGGAAGTCATTGCAGTCAATCCGCTTCGTCGTATAACTCGTCATTAAACGCGGTGCCGCCCCCGGAAAAATCGGGGCCAACCGCGCCCCTGGTTTCTGAGATCGCAGCCAGCACTATCACCAGCAGCGATCCAACGCCGCCGGCCACGAACGCGACTTGAAGAACTTGAATGCAGAACGTTACAAACCAGTTCATTTCGGCTCAATACTAATGGATCAGAGCAAGAAACGATACTCCGAATCCCGCCCCGCCCAAGCCGCCAATCCGGAATCTTCCCCGGCAATTGACCGCTCTGCATGGCTGCTGGCATTCGGATCGGGCATTTTGCAGATTCTCATCTTCCCTCTCCCCGGATTGAGTTTTCTGGCCTGGATCGCCGTGGCCCCGCTCCTTCTTGCGGTAATCCGCGCCCGCCGCCCCGTAAACTCCATGACCACTACATGGACCCCAGCCTCCCCCCGCCAGGCATTCGCCCTTGGCTACCTGGCCGGTGTGGTCTCGGCTGGCGGCAGCTGCTACTGGGTCTTCAACGTCATGTACAACTATGGAGGATTGAGCGCTCCCACCGCAGCCGCTCTCCTGATCCTTTTTTGTCTAACCCTGGGACTCTTCCTTGGAATCTTCGCCGCCTTGCTCGGGAGCTTTGCCAATTCCCGCATGCGAGCCCGGGCAATTCTGCTGGCCCCGGTCTTATGGGTTGCAGTCGAACTGCTCCGCGGCTATGCCGTTGACTTTTCCTGGAACCCGCTCGGAAATGTCCTTGTCGATAACATCCCCCTCTCCCGCATTGCCACCGTCACCGGCGTTTACGGCTTGTCGTTCGAAATCATGCTGATGAACGTGGCCTTCGCCATGGCGTTTCTGGTCCCTCATCGCCAGCGGATATTCCTCCTTGCCGGAACCTTCCTCGGTTCGGCGCTCCTGCAGGCCGGAGTGCTGTTTCCGCCACCGCGCCTAGCCGCCGAGGGCACGGCTCTTCTGGTGCAATCCGATGTTCCCATCCTCGATCCCGGCGGCTGGACCACTCCTTACTTTCAGCAGACACTGGCGGAGCTTTCTTCTCTCAGCGTGCCCCAGCGCGGAGAACTCATGCCCGGCGTGCCCAAGCCAAGCCTTATCGTATGGCCGGAATCGCCCGCTCCTCTCTTTGTTAACGACCCACAGTTTCGCCAAACCATCTCCGCCATCGCAGTGCAAACACAGGCGACTGTGGTCGCGGGCAGCCTGGGTCAGCCCATCGCATCCCCCGGAAAGCTCTTCAACTCCGCCGCTGTCGTCGCTCCCGACGGCACTCTCGCAGCCCGCTATGACAAGATTCATCTGGTGCCCTTCGGAGAATATGTGCCCTTCCAGCGCCTGCTCTCTTTTGCCAGCAAGCTCACCCGCGAGGTCGGAGACTTTATTCCCGGCTCACAGCGCAAGCCGGTGATCGCCAATGGCATTCCACTGGGAATCTTCATTTGCTATGAGGCTGTTTTCCCCAATGACGTTCGCCAGTTCGCTAAAAATGGAGCCCAGCTCTTCGTGAACATCTCCAATGATGGCTGGTTCGGCGAAACCTCCGCGCCGCTTCAACACTTCAACATGGCGCGGATGCGGGCCATCGAAAACAACCGCTGGCTGCTGCGTGGAACCAATACCGGAATCACCGCCGCAATCGATCCATTTGGCCGCGTCATAGCGCAGGCTGCGCCCCATGTGCGCACCTCGCTCGATGCTCCCTTCGGCCTGATCGCAGGCACCACCTTCTACACCCGCCACGGAGACTGGTTTGCCTATGCCTGTGCGATAATTTCCCTGGGCTTTATCGGGGGCTTGATCCTCTCGCGCGGACGCATCGTTAGAATAAAGAACATTGAATAATTAACCCGCTCGGAAGATCAGCCCGCTCGAACAGGTCCTCCACCAGCCGGTTTTCAAGGGACTTTCAAGAGATACTTTCAAAGGACATCAGGGAATCACCATGCTCGACGATCTGCAACAACGCTACGACGGGTTACGCGGGAAGGTCCGCGAACTCCGGGAGTATCTTTGACGCTCCCCGCCTCCGTGAACAACTGGAAATAGTCGAAAAACAAGCCGCCGATCCCAACCTCTGGTCCGATGCCCAGCGGTCGCAAACCGTTATGCGCGAGCGCAAGCGCCTGGAGGAGATGCTCTCCACCGAGGTCAGCCTTGCCCGCCGTACCGAAGATATCGCTGCCTACTTTGAACTGGCTGGCGAAGGCGAAAGCGTTACTGCGGAGCTCCAGCGTGAAATTGAAAGCCTCAGCCATCTCATCGAAAAACTGGAGACCGAGACTCTCCTCTCCGGCGAAACCGACGCGCTCAATGCCATCGTCACCATCCACCCCGGCGCAGGCGGCACCGAATCGCAGGACTGGGCCGAGATGCTCATGCGCATGTACCTGCGTTGGGCGGAGCGCCAGGGCTTTGAGACCGTGATCAACGACTACCAGCCCGGTGAAGAGGCCGGCATCAAGTCGGCCACATTCTCCGTGAACGGACCCCACGCCTACGGGCTGCTGACCAGCGAGATCGGCGTCCACCGCCTGGTGCGCATCTCGCCTTTCGATCAGGCCAAGCGGCGGCATACCTCCTTCGCCAGCGTCTTCGTTTCGCCGGAGATCGACGAGTCCATTGAGGTCGATGTCAAGGCCGACGACCTCCGCATCGATACCTACCGCTCCGGCGGACGTGGCGGCCAGCACGTCAACACCACCGACTCGGCCGTCCGCCTCACTCATATTCCCACCGGCATCGTCGTCGCCTGCCAGAATGAGCGCTCACAGCATAAGAACCGCGAACGCGCCATGAAGATTCTGCGCTCCCGCATCTATGAACATGAACTCGAAAAACGCCGCGCCGTCAGCAAAAAGGTGGAGGACTCGAAGCTCGACATCGACTTCGGCTCGCAGATTCGCTCCTACGTGCTGGCGCCTTACCGCCTGATCAAAGACCACCGCACCAGGTTCGAAGTGGGGGATGTGGATCGCGTACTCGATGGAGAGCTGCAGCCCTTCATGCGTGCCTACCTTCAACAGCGGCGTGCCGAGCATCAATCTGCATCGCGATCCAAACCGGCCCCCTAGCCCGTAGCGCCCGGCGGCTTCCCTGCTGGTTCGTTAAAAACTGGTTCGTTAAATACTTCTATTGCGGCGGCCCGGTTCGCTGTTTTAACATCCGTCCCGTTTCTTCGCGATTCGATATTCGCGGGTCCATATTCACGACCACATATTGGCGACCACATATTCCGGCCACATAAAGGAAACCATCATGCGTCTTGCAACGATTGGCATCATCATGGCGATTCTCCCTTCGCTGGCGATTGCCCAGCAGCAGCCCACGGCAACCAACCTCTATTTGCGCGGGGACAGAATCAAACCCCTGACCATTGAGCAGCTCACCACCCCGGAGCAGAAACTTATGGTCGAGGAACTGCTTGCTTCGGGACGCGGCTCGGAAGCCACATTTAACTCTCTATTGCGCAGCCCGGAGATTGGCCGCCTTTCAATCCAACTGGGAGTGCAGTTGCGCGCCCACAGCTCCCTTCCCAAGCCGCTCTTCGAATTGGCTGTTCTCCGCACCCTGCGCTTCTGGACCGCGCAGTTCGAATGGGGACTCCATCACCAGGTCGCACTCACAGCCGGACTCAGTCCCGCCATCATTCAATCCATTGCCAATAACAAACGGCCCGCATCCATGCAGCCGGAGCAGGCGGCCATTTACAACTTCGCCGATGAACTTCTCCGGACCCGCCATGTGAGCGACGCCACCTTCAAGGCGGTGGAGGACCGCTTCGGCGACCGCGGCGTGGTTGATCTAACCGCCCTGGTTGGGTACTACAGCATGGTCTCCGCCATAATGGAGGTGGACCGCTACCCCCTGCGCCCCGGCGATAAACCCGAGCTTAAGGAGCTGAAATAGCGCGCGTCTGCGGCTTTGTTTTCGCAAAAGCGGCAAGCCGTTCCACAATGGAATTCAGGGGTTTCGGCAGGATTTTAGGGGTTTCCGCCCGCTTTGCAGGCCTAAGGTCATTTGCTTGCGATTGTGGTTGCAGGGCCCCTGAATACTGCTAAACTTTCTGGCACTCGCGGTGTTCCGCTTCAGCGGTATTCGTTTCAGTGATCCGCGATCCCGAATCGGACGTTTTGCCGTCAAGGGGGTCATCATGGCTGCTGGTATTTCCCGTCCGCTTCTTCTCGCAACCTTGTGGTTTTGTGCCTCGCCAGCCCCTTACCTTGCGGCTCAGCAGCAAGGCGGCCAGAGCAGTGGAGGCTCCTCCACTCCAGGCACCGTCAGCCGCCCTCCGTCCACTCAGGGAAGACGTCCAGGGGACCGCGAACGCAGGGTGATTTTTATCTCCGGGCAGGTCGTGATGGAGGACGGTACTCCTCCTCCCGAGCGAGCCACCATTGAGCGCGTCTGCGGTGGTTCCAGCCGCTCCGAGGGATACGCCGATTCCAAGGGCTACTTCGCCCTCCAGTTGGGCAGCAATGTCACGGGAGTCATGCAGGATGCGAGCTCCAGCTCAATGGGAATGGGCGGACTTGGCATGACCTCCGACAGCTCCCCCATGGGCAGCATGGACCCCAATCCCGGCGTCAGCGAAGCGGACCTCATGTCCTGCGAACTGCGGGCCTCGCTTCCCGGATACCGCTCCACAACCATCCCTCTGGCCGGGCGGCGGCTGCTTGATCCCAGCGGAGTCGGAACTCTGGTGCTCTACAGCATGGGCGCGGTGCGCGGCTCAACCATCAGCGCCACCTCGATGCGCGCTCCCAAGGATGCCAAAAAGGCCTACAAAAAAGGTCACGACCTGCTGGGCAAAAAGAAGTTCGATGAGGCGCAGGCCCAGTTGGAAAAGGCCCTGGCCGAATATCCGAAATATGCCGATGCCTGGTATGACCTCGGCTTAGTGCATGAATCGCAACAACGCGTGGAAGAAGCCAGGAAGTCTTACACCCAGGCCCTCGAATCCGATTCCCGATTCGTCCTCGCCTACATGCCCCTCGCACAGTACGCGCTCAAGGAGAACGACTGGAACAAGGCCCTGGATCTCACCGATAAGGCTCTTACTCTCAATCCCTTCGAATATCCGGCCATTCACTTCTATAACGCGGTTGCCAACTTCAACCTGCAAAAACTCGACGCCGCTGAGCGCAGCGCCCGCAAGGCCGAGTTGCTCGATTCAGCCCATAACATCACCCGCAGCTATCTGCTGCTGAGCCGCATCCTTACCGCCAAGAACGACTACCGCGGCGCGGCGGAACAAATCCGTGGATACCTCAAGATTGAACCCGATGCTCCCGATCAGGCCGCGATCAAAGAGGAACTCGGCAGACTGGAATCCAGGGCAAACTCCAAACCCACGGCTCCAGCCGCTGCCGACTCACTCCGGAGCAGCCCCAGGCAGGCGGAACCAGCGCCCCAGCAATGAGCCACCGCCACCATTGCTGAGATTTTTTAATTTAGGATTTTAAGTTTTAAGATTTTGGCTACTTGTGCGGGAAAGCATACTTCTTATCACTTCTTCTGATTTTATTTCTTCTGATTTTACTTTTTAAAGAGATTATCGAAAGCGCGCCGCGCATCGTCCATGCGATTTCCCGTGCTGGTGCCGCCGCTTCCCCCACCGCTGGAGGTCTCGCGCTCCACCGTAACCTTGTTGGCAAAAAACTCGCAGGTATTCGCGGCATCTTTGCGCGCTCTGCGCGCGGCAATCAACTGGCGGCACTCAAATCGCGCCGCGGGATCGAACTCCGAACACTGCTTGCAGGAGTGCAGCGCCGCTCCGCATTTGGGACAACTGCCCGAGCCATTACCCGTGGCCGGCAAAATCGTACCGCACTCGGAACAGCGCGTGACGCTTCTTTTCCCCGGCATGTTCATTGCCCGCGGACCGTAGTTGTCCACCCTGGCCGCGGGCGTTTGCTGCTTTTGTGATTTGCCTGCGCCTTGCGGCTTTGAATCCTGCTGCTTTGAATCCTGGTAGCCTCGCTGGCTGTACTTTCGATCGGACACTATCGCCTCCCCACCGCCACCTTCACAATCCGCTCCCGCTGCTTTACCGGACAAGCTCGCGCCCATGCTTCCGTGCAAGTTTGACTGATTTTCTCTTACGTTGCTATTATCTCAGTGCGGGGTGGAGCAGTCTGGTAGCTCGTTGGGCTCATAACCCAAAGGTCGCAGGTTCAAATCCTGCCCCCGCAACCAAGTGTTTCAACAGGTTGCGCGGATCAGAAGCGAACCAAAGCCTCCCGTTTGCAGCCTGATTTTCCGCTCCGAGTGCGCCCGCAGGAAACTCCGTCGCCCCACGTACAAAGGCCCGCTATAAGCTGCATCCCATCTTATCTACCGGTTTCCAGGCTGGACTTAACAGCATTTTATCGGTAAATTAACAGCATTATAACGGCATCTACCATGCCGTTGAAATTAGCCTTGATGACAATGAAAGTGCGCACTGGCTTCCATCCTACCTTCGCCATCACTCCAGCCATGGCCAGTGCTCTTATGCGAATCGAAGCCGTCAAGCAAGCCATTCAGACGCTACCGATCACCCCACGCGTGCTGGCAAATTTGCGTGAGACAGCCCGTCTGTTTTCGACTCACTACTCGACCATGATCGAAGGCAACCGCCTGACTCAGGAACAGGTTGCACAAGTGATCGGGGGAGATCGGCACTTTCCAGGCCGGGAGCGAGATGAGGACGAGGTTAAAGGCTATTACGCCGCACTCGACGAAACAGAACGTTTGGCAAAGAAAGGTGAGAAAGTTTCCGAGGCGACCGTGCAAAAACTGCACGCTCTGGTCATGGGAGGTGGCAAAACGCGCGTGAAGTCCACGCCCTATCGCGACGGGCAAAACGTGATCCGCGACGCCCGTTCCAAGGGCATTGTTTATATGCCGCCTGAGGCCAAGGATGTTCCAAGGCTGATGAAGCAGCTCATTGCCTGGATCAACCAGAAGGATGAATTGCCGGTGCCTGTCAAGGCCGGGATTGCACATTACCAATACGCCACCATCCACCCTTATTACGACGGCAATGGGCGAACGGCGCGTTTGCTGACCACGCTCATCCTGCATCTGGGAATGTACGACCTGAAGGGGCTCTATGCACTCGAAGAATACTATGCCCGCAACCTGAAGGATTATTATGAGGCGCTGACCGTCGGCCCTTCGCACAACTACTACATGGGCCGCGCCGAGGCGGACATCACCAAGTGGATTGCTTATTTCATCGAGGGCATGGCAACCTCATTCGAAAGGGTTCGCGACCAAGCCCTACGCGAGGCCGAGAAAGGCGGCAAGGATCAATCCAGGCTGCTACGCAACCTGGACTCTAAGCAGCGCAGGGCCCTGACGTTGTTCCAGAAGTCACGAGAGATTGCGGCCAAGGATGTTGCAGGCCTATTCGGCTATAAGCCGCGCACCGCGACGCTGCTGTGCCAGCTTTGGGTCCAGAAAGGCTTCCTGGAAACAACCGATCCTGCCAAAAAATCGCGCCGCTACAAACTGGGCGGCACGTATGCCACCATCGTCGATGAAATCGACTAACTCTTGTGTGGAAGCCGGTGGGTGGCTGCGCAGCATCCTCAGATCTGCGGACCTATTCCAGCAACTGCAGCACGTTACTGTAGTCGTCAGTCCATACCGCAAATCCGTCGGGCAACGGAGGCAGCCTCTTCACCACCGCGGACGGCAAGTAACGAAACGCGTCGTTATCATTGGCGATCAGCACCCAATCGGCGGCCGTGGCAGCGGAAGTATCGTTGATGTTGTTGTGCACCATGATGACCTGCTTGTTAAGGGTAGCGGACACCTTCGACAGCACCGGCTTAAGATCGATGAACTTATTCGAGATGTGAACCGCAATCACGCCTGTCCCTTTGAGCTTCGAGAAGTACATCTCAAAGGCTTCCTGCGTAAGCAGGTGAGTCGGAAT
>DASZRZ010000476.1:0-11973 GCA_035548935.1 Terriglobales bacterium | reverse complement strand
GACCTGCCGCACCGGGACCCCGCGCTGGCTGCTCAGTGTTGGGCGCACTGGCAGCCTACTCGGCCTGATGACCAGATGGTAACACCGTGGGTTAGCCCGGTTGCTTATGCAGATAGGTGGGGGGGGAGGGGGGGTGCCTTGCATGAAAAGGCGCCTTTTCGTCCAGGCGGCGGGCAGCGAAGGGGCCGGGGGAGCGAAGCCGTCCACCTGCGGGTGCGAGGGCGAAGCCCGCAGCACAGGCCCGGTGGGGCCGCCCGCAGGTGCGCCCCGGCGCTGAGCGACCCCGCCCCCGAGCTATAGCCCCCGGCTATGCCCTCAGCTGTGCCTGGCTTTGCCTTTGAGTGAGCCCTTCCGCCCATCCACCCCCGCCAACCCGCCAATCGCTGAACGCTCTCAACACCCCGCGCCCGGAGTCGGCCCCCGGTGATATCAGGCCGCACGGAGGGCGCGGCAGCCCCGCAGGGGCACAGGTAGGTCGACAACAGGCAAGAGGACGTCCCACTCTGCTTTGGACCGGGGCATGGGTGTGAGAAGGGAGCCCCCAGCGAGGGCCGCAAGGCCTGAGCGGTGGGGGCAGATGGGCGGGGCGGCGAACACAACCCGCCGATGAGCCGCGCATGGGCGGGGGGCTAAGAGTGGCCGAGGGCTAGGGCTGGACACCACACGTGCGCACTTGGGGTTTTGCACGTGTGGTGCCAGCCGAACCTAGCCCGAGCACCGCATTGGTTTGTAATCACATCAGGGAGCGGTAGGAGAGTGGGCGGCCTGTTGCACCTCCGCGAACTCCACAGCGCAGGACACGCACAGCCTGACCGGTGACTCCCAAGGTTTTGTCGGCTTCCTGCCCAACAGGTATCCGATCAACCAGACAGGGGGCCAGCACTCAGGCGCACACCACACAGTTACGGCTGGTTCAGGAGCGCCGCAGCGGCGGCAAACGTCGCTCATTTAGCTCACCTCCGCAACGGCGCAGATGGTTTCAACGATGGCCTCGAACTCAGCTGAGGCCTTGACCTCATCGCGCCACGTGAGAGGACGGTAAACCGGACACCCACATTGCTTGCACGGGTTGTTCCCTCCGTCCCAATGGTTGGCTGCCCGATGGCCGCACATACACTTTCGCAAGCTCATTGGACACCTGCCCGTCTCGCCATCGGTGGCCGGAGCAAACTCAGCAGCCTCCGGACTTCGAGCAGCGCGTGTGACCGTGCTTCGTACAAATCGCCCAACTCCTCGGCACACATCCCGCCCATGCGGAGGGAGGCATTGATTTCGCGGATGGTTGCCAACTCGTCCTGGAGAGCTTCGCGGAGTGCCTGCCGATCAACGGGGCTCATGATTGACCCCGCTTTGCCTTGGACACTTTCGCCCTGGGCTTGGCCTTGGCCTTGGGCTTTGCGGCCGCTGGAATGTTGGCCGGCATTGGTACAGGAGTCGGCTTAAACCCGGCACTCTCACGCGCTGGCAGTTGCTCTCCGCCCACCGCGTATTCGAGCTTGAGGACTGCCAACTGTTGCTGGATGCCGTACAGCAGCAGCGAGGATTCGCGGGCGTTGATGATGCCGCTGAGCAGTAGCTCGGACACCTTGCTGATTGCCAGCCGGGCATCTTCGGTGCTTCTGATCTCGGGCAGCTTGGGCGCTTCGAGTTGTGCCCGCTGGTTGTCGATGCGCTGGAGCATGTCTTCAATTTCCGGGTCGGGCGCGTCGGCATTCAGCTTGCGCAGTAGTAGCTCGGTTACTGAGTCTTCCGTTACCAGTTCACTCATTCGGATTCCTTTCTTGACGCGAGCTTGGCCGCCTCCAGCAGTTGGCGGGGGACTGTGGTGTTGCGGTGGTCGAGGTAGTGGAAGGTGTGACGTAGGTCGCGGTGGCCGAGGAGCGCCTGCACCAGCCGTAGATCGCTGGTGATCTCGAGCACGCGGACAGCTGTTGTGCGCCTGAGATCGTGAGCCGTGAGAGCCCGCGGTGCCCCGCCGATTCCCAGCTGCTTACGCAAGGCTTGGAACTGCCGCTGAAACGTGGAGGGGCAAAACCGACGCCCGTACAGCAGATCAACGAACGGCACCTGTGAGTCTGGCGGCTGCCCCTCAGCTGCAATCGAGAGGAGCATCTGCAACTCATCGGTGACCGGGAGAGTGACCGCGTGACCGAACTTTGACACCACGGTAACCGTGCCCTCGTCGCGCGACCAATTGCACGGAGCAACTTTAAGTGCCGTGCCGCTCCGCAGCGCGAGATCGCTGCAAAGCAGCAGGGCAAGCCGCATCGTGGGATGTGCGGCTGACAAGATGGCCGCTCGATCTTCCGGTGTCCACGTCACTGGCCGGGGTGAAGGCTTAGGCACCCGCGACACCATGGACACCAAATCTCTCGCACCGTAAGCAACCAATCGCCGCAGGACTGCCCTCAAACACTGGTGATAGCAATAGCGGGTGCCCGGCACGAAACCTTGCCAGACACCCTCTAGTGCTGCGACGTGGCCGGGAGTTAGTTGCCTGGGCTTTAGGTGGCCGAGGACTTTCGACGTGGCCGACAGGACGCGGCTTTGGGAGCCGCTCCAGCTGCGGGCTTCTTGCCAGCCTGCGACGATTTGCCCGATGGTTTCCGGACAGGCTGGTGAGGGGAGAACACCGCCTTTTGCTGCCGCTCGAAGGCTACTGCGGCGGCCTTGGTTGGGAATGCCTTGCGATGACGAACGCCGTTGCCATCACGCCAGTCGGCATAGAACCGCGAACCTTTCTCGAACAAGAACGTGACCCTTTGGACACCCGGCTGGAATTACCCTGCGCTTTCCGCACCTGAACCCGCACTCGCCTAGATTGCCCTACAGGAGGCTTTTCTGGCGGTATTGCGGGTGGGGGAGGACAGTTGAAGCACGAGCCCTTCCGGGTGCAGCCCCTGTAATAACAGGGGTGCAGACTGGTGTCCAGATTGAAGTGGACACCTCTGCTGGCAAGGTGTCCAGATTCCTTCCAAGCCTATTGTGAAAAAGGGTACCCCTGCATACCCCGAATCAGAACCCCTGATCCCTACTCGATAACATCCCTGCTATCACTACTATTTTACTGATTCTAAAAAACTTAGACCAAAAATCTCGCGCAGTCGCTGCTGCCCGACTATCGGCTTTATGGGGCTTTTACCGCATTCCACCCATAATTTGCACAGGGATTTCCACAGCCTGGCGGCTACAGAATCTCTTCGAGCTGCTCCCGCACCTTCTCCACCGTGCACAGCCGTCCCAGACGCTCCCAAATGCGTTGCACCTCCGGGTCTTCCTGCGCCTCTTTGCGTGCCTTTTCAGAAGCCCAGTAGCGCACGCCAATCCAACGCCCGTCATGCACATCCCTCAACAGGCGGTCGCGGCTATAGCGGTTGCGTTCGAGGAGGGAATACAGCTCGCGGATGGTTGCCAGGCACTCCTTCTCCTGGCCTTCATTTGGCAGAATCACGGCGATTGCGAGAATCTCATGTTCGGAGGGTGACTCGCCACGTAGCGTCATCTCTTCATTTTAATCACACGGCGGCGTCCTGTGCTTCCTCCCCGCTCTTTGCTGCTTTTCTGGGAACTCCGCGCACGGCCCTGTTCCAATTCGCCAATTACATGCAGACGCATCAGGTTCGTCGAGCCGCTGTCTCCCCGCGTTCCCGAGATGATTCCAATCACGTCGTTGCTCGCCACCATCCCGCGATGCACCAGCTCCTTTTCGGCGGTGCGCACCATCTCTTCCGCGGTGCGGGCATGTTCGCACCATGCCGGGTCCACTCCCCAATAGAGGTTCATGCGGTTGGCAATCGGCTTCAGATTGGCAAAACCCAGAATCGGCGATGTAGGACGGTACTTCGACACCAGCCGGGCCGTCGTACCGCTTTGCGTATACACACAGATGGCGCGCATATCCAGCTCATCGGCCGTATGCGCCACCGATTCACAGATCGACTCCGAGATGCTCAGCCGCCGCCGCTCCCGCCGCCTCGGGTTCACCACCTCGCGCATATGCGCCTCCGACTCGGCAATAATGTGCGCCATCATCGAGACCGCCTCTCGCGGATACTTTCCGCTTGCCGTCTCCGCCGAGAGCATCACGGCATCCGTGCCGTCAAAGACGGCATTGGCCACATCGCTGGCCTCGGCGCGCGTGGGCCGCGGATTCTCAATCATCGACTCCAGCATCTGGGTCGCGGTAATCACCGGCTTCCGCCACTCAAACGCCCGCCGGATCACGTGCTTTTGAATCACCGGTACCTGCTCCAGCGGCATTTCCACGCCCAGGTCGCCGCGCGCCACCATCACGCCGTCGGCCACCCCCAGGATTTCCTCGAGATTCTCAATCGCTTGCGGCTTTTCCAGCTTGGCAATCACCGGAAGATCGGCATGCCGCCCATCGATGATCCGCTTGGCCTCCAACACGTCGGTCGCCGTCCGCACAAACGAAAGGGCGATTGCATCCACCTCGTGCTTGATGCCGAACTCCAGATCCTTCCGGTCCTTGGGCGTAAGCGAAGGAACGCTCAGCGCCGTCCCCGGCAGGTTGATTCCTTTGTTCTCGCCCAACAGACCGCCGTTGATGACCTCCGCGATGATGTCCTTCCCCACGATCTTCTCAACGTAAAGTTCAATCAGCCCGTCGGCCAGCAGCACCCTTGATCCCGCGTCCAGATCACGCCCTAGACTGGGATAGCTGGTGGAGATCGTGTGAGAATCGCCCGGAATATCGCGGGGCGTGATTGTGACCCGCGATCCGGTTTCCAGCATCACCGGACGCCTGTCCTTCAACCGTCCCGTGCGGATTTTCGGCCCTTGCAAGTCTTGCAGAATGCAGATGGTACGGCGCTCATGGTCCGCCGCCCGCCGCAGCCGCTGAATCAGCCGGCCATGCTCTTCATGGGTTCCGTGGGAAAAGTTCAGGCGGGCCACATCCATGCCCAGTTGCATTAACTCGCGCAGCATTGCTTCCGTGCTGGTTACCGGACCCAGCGTACACACGATCTTCGCCCGCCGCCCACGCTGGACTCCCAGTTCCAGCGAACCCGTTTTGCCCTCTGATTTGTTGCGGCTGGCTGCCATGGCGGGATCTATTGCGAATCTCTCCCCGGGGTCGGTCTTCGTTTTGCGAAGCCTGAGTGCGGGCTCATCGCGCCACCGCTCCCGGCGCACGCGTGCTCCCACTTGCTGCCTTCATTGCGAAACTTCCTTGCCATTTCCGGTGGCGGCCCGCGGAAACAACAGCGCGTTGAACTCCGCCCCCACCAGCACGATTAACGAGAGTATATACATCCACACCAGCAGCACGATGGCAGTGGCTAACGAACCGTAGAAAATACTGTATTCCGCGTAGCGGCTCACATACCACGCAAACAGAAGAGTGGTCGGAAACCAGATGGCCGTTGCAAGAACCGCGCCGGGGAGCACCGTATGCCAGGGCAGGGTTCGCGGCACTGCATTGTGATAAATGAGTTGCATTACCGCCACGCTGGTCAGAATGGCGATGCCCCATCTCGACGCTCCCCAGGTGAACAGTACCAGCGGTTCCATCTGTTGGCCCAGTGCCAGGGCCAGCCGCGTTTCAATCCGGTCGCCAAACGCGGCCAGCGCCGTGGAAAACGCCAGCGGAAATCCGGCCATGATTACCAGTCCAAAGGCGATGAAGCGTTCCTTCACGATTCCCCACGCCTTCGGAAGCTGGTACGCCTTCCGGAACCCCTCCATCCACGAAATCATCACGCCCGATGAAGTCCACAGCGTGATTGCCGAAGCGATAATCAGCGTCCGGAAGGGCCGCCGCTGAGCGGAAAAGAAATACGTTTGCGCCGTCTGCGCAACCCCGGGCGGCAGAATGCTTCCAATCGCGGTCGTAATCGCATACACCGCCGTCCGCGTCCGCGTAAAGGATGCCAGCACCGACGCCGCCACCATAAGCAACGGAAACAAACTCAGCACGGAGGAATATGCGCCCGCCTTCGCCAGTCCAAACCCATCGTGCAGAAATGCCCGCCAGAACGCCACCGGCACCTGGCGCAGCCAGGACAACACGGACTGTAGGCAAAAGAATTTCCGCAGGCGCGAGGTAGAAGAGGCCGGGCCCTGCTGCCGCAAGGCTCCCAAACCGGGCAGGGATGCGATATCTCGGCGGATCGAGCCGGCAGATTTCATACGCACGATGACTCGCGTAGCTTATCGGCTGTGTGCGGAAACCGCAACAGGCAACTGCGGATAGTTGTACATCGGTTAACACCGGAAACCCGCTTCCGGGTAAAAAAATGGGGCAGACTTGTTAGCCCGCCCCATCGCATATTCACTTGGCCCCGGACGAACTACTCCGCTGCCAGCTCTTCCGCCTCGCCTTGCTGGCGCATCAACTCCAGCGCACGCTCGGCCTCTTCGTACTCGCGTGAGACCTCTTCCTGCACCTTCGCAGCAGCCTCTTCCAGTTCCGGCGACAGGCGCACGTTGCGGTAGTACTCCATGCCCGTTCCGGCAGGAATCAACCGCCCCACAATAACGTTCTCCTTCAGGCCGCGCAGGTGGTCCACCGCGCCCTGAATCGAGGCCTCGGTAAGCACACGCGTGGTCTCCTGGAACGAAGCCGCCGAAATGAACGACTCCGTCGAGAGCGACGCCTTGGTGATTCCCAGCAGAAGCGGACGCCCCGTTGCCGGTTTGCCGCCCTGCATGATCACCCGCTCGTTCTCCTCGCGGAAGCGGAACTTGTCCACCTGCTGCTCCAGAAGGAACTGGGTATCTCCTACATCTTCCACCTTCACCCAGCGCATCATCTGCCGCACGATCACCTCGATATGCTTATCCGAGATGTTCACGCCCTGCAGCCGGTAAACTTCCTGGATTTCGTTCACCAGGTAGGCCTGCAACTCCTTCTCACCGAGCACCGCCAGGATGTCGTGAGGGTTGAGTGGTCCATCCATAAGAGGCTCGCCGGCATGAACCCGCTCGCTCTCCTGTACGTTGATGTGAACGCCGCGCGGTACTGAGTACTCTTTTTCAGTCCCGTTGTCGGCCGTGACGTAAATCTTCCGCTGGCCCTTGGAGATTTCACCGAAGCGCACCACGCCATCGATTTCGCTGATGACGGCCGTCTCGCGCGGCTTGCGCGCTTCGAACAGCTCCACCACACGCGGCAGACCGCCCGTGATGTCCTTCGTCTTCGTTGTTTCGCGCGGAATCTTCGCCAGCACATCGCCGGGGTGAACCGTGTCGCCGTCCTGCACCATAAGGTGAGCGCGCGAGGGCATCAGGTACCGCTTGTTGCCCTTGCTTCCGGTTCCCTTGATGATGACCGCCGGTTGGCGCTTCTCATCCGGGGAATCGGTAACCACCAGCCGCGACAGTCCGGTCACTTCGTCCACTTCTTCATTCAGGGTCAGCCCTTCCTGAAGATCCTTGAACGCCGTGGTTCCACCAATCTCCGTAAGAATCGCGAAGGTGTAGGGATCCCACTCGACCATTACCTGGCCCTGGGTTACCTGCGCGTCCTCTTCCACCTTCACGTGAGCGCCGTAAACCACCACATAGCGCTCTTTCTCGCGGCCACGGTCGTCGATCACCGCAATCGATCCATTGCGGTTCATCACCACCAGGTCGCCGGACTTGGCGCGTACCGTCTGCAGGTTGATAAACCGCACCGAGCCGTTGTTCTTCGCATCCAGCCGCGACTGCTCCGAAACTTTCGATGCCGTCCCGCCGATGTGGAAGGTACGCATCGTAAGCTGCGTTCCCGGCTCGCCGATGGACTGCGCCGCAATCACGCCCGTTGCCTCGCCAAGTTCAACCATGCGGCCCGAAGCCAGGTTGCGCCCGTAGCACATCACGCAAACCCCGCGCTTCGATTCGCAGGTAAGCACCGAGCGGATCTTCACCCGTTCGATTCCGCTGGCCTGAATCGCCGACGCAAGCTCCTCCGTGATGTCGTCGTTCAAATCCACGATCACGTTGCCTTCGTAGTCCTTGATCTTCTCCAGCGACACGCGGCCAATAATGCGGTCGCGCAGCGGCTCGATGATCTCGCCCGATTGCACGATTGACGTTACGTAAATCCCGTCCACCGTTCCGCAATCCTGCTCGCTGATGATGACATCCTGGGCCACATCCACCAGCCGGCGGGTCAGGTATCCCGAGTCCGCCGTCTTGAGCGCCGTATCCGCCAGTCCCTTGCGGGCGCCGTGCGTCGAGATGAAGTACTGCAACACGGTCAACCCCTCGCGGAAGTTGGCCGTAATCGGCGTCTCGATAATTTCGCCCGATGGCTTTGCCATCAGTCCGCGCATGCCGGAAAGCTGCCGGATTTGCTGTTTCGATCCTCGAGCGCCGGAGTCCGCCATGACATAAATGGGATTGATGTCTCCCTTCTTGTCATGCTCCTGCATCACCGAGAACATTTCGTCCGCGACCTTTTCCGTAATGCCCGACCAGATTTCGATCACCTTGTTGTAGCGTTCGCCGTTGGTGATCGCTCCATCCAGATACTGCTGCTGTACCGCCACAACCTGCTTTTCGGCGTCTTTCACCAGGCGGCTCTTGTTGTCCGGAATCACCATGTCGTCGATTCCGATCGAAAGACCGGCCTTGGTCGCGTACAGGAACCCGAGCTGCTTCACCTCGTCCAGCATCGGCACCGTGGTCTCAAGACCCAGGCGCAGGTAGCAGTAGTTCACCAGCTGTCCAATTCCTTTTTTCTTCAGCAGTCCGTTCACGAACGGCATGCCCTCGGGAAGATGATCGTTCAGGATCGTCCGGCCCACGGTCGTATTGATGTACTGCCGCTCCAGGTGTACGGGCTCGGTGTGAAGGATGTCCTGATCGTCATAGGCAGACGCCATGTCCAGCACGTCGCCCGTATGCCGCAGCCGGATTGGTGTCAGCGTCTCCACCTCGCCCATCTCAAGTGCCAGCAGCACCTCTTCGATGTTGGCGAATACGCGGCCTTCGCCCTTCGCTCCCGGCTTGGCCTTCGTCAGGTAGTAAATCCCCAGCACCATGTCCTGCGTCGGCACGGTGATCGGCTGCCCCGATGCCGGCGACAGAATGTTCTGCGAAGCCAGCATCAACACGCTGGCCTCCACCTGCGCCTCGGGAGACAGCGGAATGTGCACCGCCATCTGGTCTCCGTCGAAGTCGGCGTTGAACGCCGTGCAGACCAGCGGATGAATCTTGATCGCCTTGCCTTCCACCAGCACCGGCTCAAACGCCTGAATGCCCAGGCGGTGCAGCGTGGGAGCGCGGTTCAGCAATACCGGATGATCCTTGATCACTTCCTCAAGAATGTCCCATACCACCGACTCCTGCGACTCCACCATCTCCTTGGCCTGCTTGATGGTGGTGCAATGGCCGGTTTGCTCCAGCCGGTGATAGATAAATGGCTTGAACAACTCCAATGCCATCTTTTTCGGCAATCCGCACTGGTGAAGCTTCAGCTCCGGACCCACTACGATGACCGAACGTCCCGAGTAGTCCACGCGCTTGCCCAGCAGGTTCTGCCGGAAGCGTCCCTGCTTGCCCTTCAATGTGTCGGAAAGCGATTTCAGCGGACGGTTGTTCGCACCGCGCAGCACCCGCCCACGCCGTCCGTTGTCGAACAGCGCATCCACCGCCTCCTGCAACATGCGCTTTTCGTTGCGCACAATTACTTCCGGCGCGTGCAGGTCCATCAGCTTCTTCAACCGGTTGTTGCGGTTGATCACGCGGCGGTAAAGATCGTTCAGGTCGCTGGTGGCGAATCGCCCGCCATCCAGTGGAACCAGCGGACGCAGCTCTGGCGGAATAACCGGAATCACATCCAGGATCATCCACTGTGGCTTGTTGCCGCTCTTGCGGAAAGCCTCCACCACCTTGAGCCGCTTGGAATACTTGAGGCGCTTCTGCAGCGAGGTCTCGTGCTTCATCTTCTCGCGCAGTTCGCCGGAAAGCTCATCCACATCCACGTGCTTCAGCAGCTCTTTGATCGCCTCGGCGCCCATCATGGCCTTGAAGCCCGTGGCGCGGTACTGCTGATCCAGTTCGCGGAAGCGCGTCTCTTCCTTGATGACCTCATGATCTTTCAACGGCGCCTCGCCGGGATCGATCACCACATAGGCCTCAAAGTACAGAACCGACTCCAGGTCGCGCAGCGAGATATCCAGCAGGTGCCCAATGCGGCTCGGCAGGCCCTTGAAGAACCACACGTGCGAACAGGGCGACGCCAGCTCGATATGGCCCAGCCGCTCCCGCCGTACCTTCGAAAGCGTAACTTCCACGCCGCACTTGTCGCAGATCACTCCGCGATGCTTCATCCGCTTGTACTTGCCGCACAAACACTCCCAGTCGGTGACGGGGCCGAAGATTCGGGCGCAGAACAACCCGTCACGTTCCGGCTTGAACGTGCGGTAGTTGATGGTCTCCGGCTTGGTGACTTCGCCATGCGACCAGCTGCGAATCTTCTCGGGCGATGCCAGGCTGATGCGGATGGCATCGAAATCGGTAATCGTGTTACCCAGGTCGAACGGACTGGAACGGTACAATGTTGCCTCCGATTCGCGGCCATTTACGCTGGCCGCGCCGCGGCTCTGATCCGGCGGCTATTCCAACCGCCCTTTTTGTGTCACCCTCCGCCCAGAGCTGGCAGCGGGGACCCGTTTCTCGAAAACTCAGGAGTCCGGCTTTCCCGTCTAGTCGGCTGCCGCTGCCTCAAGCTGCGGAGGCTTGCGCTCAGCCGTTTTGACCAGCTCCACGTCGAGGCAAAGCGACTGCAATTCGCGGATCAGCACGTTGAACGACTCCGGAACCCCAGGCTCAATCGCCGCCTCTCCCTTAACAATGGCCTCGTAAATCTTCGTGCGCCCGTAAACGTCGTCGGACTTCGCGGTCAGCAGCTCCTGCAGGATGTAGGCCGCGCCATAAGCTTCTAGCGCCCACACTTCCATCTCTCCAAACCGCTGCCCTCCGAACTGCGCCTTGCCGCCCAGCGGCTGCTGCGTAATCAGCGAATAGGGACCGATCGACCTGGCGTGAATCTTGTCGTCCACCAGGTGAGACAACTTCAGCATGTAGATGTAGCCCACCGTTACCGGCTGTTCAAAGCGATCTCCCGTCATGCCGTCGTTCAGGTAGGTCTTGCCGGAGCCCGGCAGGCCCGCCTCCTTCAACAGCGACTTGATTTCCGATTCGCGGGAACCGTCGAATACCGGAGACGCGAAGAACACTCCCTTCGCAAAGCCCTCTCCAACCTTCTCCAGCATCTCATCGTCCAGCGAAAGCACGTCCTCCACGAACGGCGTGCCCTGGAACAGCGTCTTCAGCTCGCGGCGCAGCATCTCCACCCGCGAATTGCCCTGCATGAGCGCACTGATCTTCTCGCTGAGCTCGTGTGCCGCCCAGCCCAGGTGCGTCTCCAGGATTTGTCCCACATTCATACGGCTGGGAACGCCCAGGGGATTCAGCACGATCTCAACCGGCCTGCCGTCTTCGATATACGGCATGTCCTCTTCCGGCAGAATGCGCGCAATCACACCCTTGTTGCCGTGGCGGCCCGCCATCTTGTCGCCCACGCTGAGCTTGCGCTTCATCGCGATGTACACCTTCACCAGCTTGATGACGCCCGGAGGAAGTTCGTCGCCCTTCTGCAGCTTCTCTACCTTTTCCCGCACGATCTTCCGCAAAACATCGATCTGGCGCGACGTCATCTCTTCGATCTCGTCGATCTGCTCGTTCACGCGCGGATCTTTGTCGGCGAAGCGGATGCGCTTCAGGTTACGGGTGGAAATGCGCTCGATCGTGTCACGGTCCAGCACCGCTCCCTTGCTGATCAGGCGCTTGTTCGTGCGCTCATCGTGCAGGTCGGCCTGTACCTCTTTATTTCCCAGGATGGACTCCAGCCGCTTCAGCCGCTCGTCGGTCAGAATGCGGATTTCGTCCGCCAGGTTCTTTTCCAGCTTGGCAATCTGAGCTGTCTCAATGAACTTGGCGCGCTCGTCCTTTTCCTGC
>DASZRZ010000475.1:0-3293 GCA_035548935.1 Terriglobales bacterium | reverse complement strand
CAATCCCACATCTCCGCCGGCTGGTCGGTGCGCGCATAGCCACTGAGTTGGGAAGCCTGCCAGAAGCGGCTTCGCGATTGCAAGAGAAATCTGGTTGCGGGAAAGTATGGAATATCCTGAATCGCCTTCTCCTTGGCGCGCGAGAAAGGAGGTTGAACTTCAATACTCTTCAGCGTGGACAGCGGCGTGGTCACAATCACGTGGCTGGCGTTCAAATTCAGCATGCGGCCATTTTCCACGTAGTCGATTCGAACCGGTTCGGCTGTCTGATCTATTCTCACCACCGCCGAGTTGTACCGCACACGATCCCGCACGGCGGAAACCAGGGCGCGGGGAAGCAGATCCATGCCTCCCTGTATTTTGTAGTAGGTGGTTCCGCGAAGCAGCGCCAGCTGCCGGAGCACATAGAGCGCCGAAAGTTCGCTGGAGTCGCCGCCCAGCGTCATCAGCTTGACCGCGGCATCCGAGGCGCCTCGCGACCGCAGCCAGTTGGGCCACGTTACCGCATCGATTGCCTTCCACTCCCGGTACATCGCCGGGGAAGGATTCACGATGGCAAGATCACCCGAGAGGCTGCCGGCGTAGCGGTCCAGAAGTAGGTTGGGCCGCAGCCCTTGTTCGTCGGGCCTAAGCTTGAGCGGAACCTTGATCTTGTCAAACGTATCCGAACGGAAACGCATTCCCTGAATCGCCGTCAACGCCGAACCGTTGGAGGAATCGAAGGGCACAAGGCTCAATCCAAACTCCTGGGCGAGGCGCAGTACCGTCTTGTGCGATCCGGCAATGCGAATGGGACCCGCTTCTCCATATAAACCGTCATCGAAGGGCTCGCGGATTGTCTGTACGCGGCCTCCCGGACCGCTCCGCGCCTCCAGCACCACAACCTGCCGGCCAGCTTTTTTAAGAATATTGGCCGCCTGCAGCCCTGCCAGCCCTGCTCCGATAATCACCACCGGATCGCGCGAAATTCCTGATTGGCGTTCTCTCCCGCAGCCCGATCCCGTCAGCCACGCGCCGGTACCGGCGGCGGAAAGCTGAAGAAAACGCCTGCGGTCAATTCTCATTCTCTGCTCGGGCCACGTTCTACTCGGGCCACTTCGCGCCGGGATCGTAATTGATGATTGTCTGCGGTGTAACCGTGGGCACCATCGGCCTGAGATAAGGCTTGCCGGCTGCTTTGTGGCACATGTAGCAGGACTCCAAGGCCTGCTTGTAGGCAGTCTCAAACTCTTTGGAGTTCTTGTCCTCAATCGCCAGCTGCACCGAGGCAAAGGTGCTGATATCGATCGCGGAAAATATTCCCTTGATGTCCACGTCCGCCCCTTCGGGAGTCTTTCTCACAGGACGTATGGCTATCGTCCACCGGATATGCTGGCGCGCCTCATCGAAAAAAAACCGTGCGAGCGGCCAATTCTTCTTTTCCGCCGCAAACCAGAGACCTGCCCACTGGTAGCCAACGTCCGTCATGGTATGAGACTGGGATGGCACCAGAGTATTTAACCGCGCAACTTCCGCGGCCAGATCGACACTGGGCTTCGCCGTTTGTGCATCTGCCTTGGCATTTTTTGACAGCCAATACTGCACGATTCCGCCGCCAATAATGGCGCCCAGGCACAATATCGCAATCATTCCGGGCACACGAATACCGGACTTTTGTGAGTCCAAAATCCCCTCCTGATAATTCCTGATCTTAAATCCGATGCTAAAAAGCTAACAGCTTCAGTCCCTACGGCATCTTCTCCCCGGAAGCCTCATCATGCACCAACTATCTTCCGCATTGGACACAACAAAGCTCCCCTCATCCGCACTTCCTTCCCCCGGCAGGCTCACCTTGCCAGAGGGTCGGGACGAATCTGGAAGTGATAAAGCTGGCTGGTCGTTCCCTTGCCTCCCTCGCTGAGCCAGCTGCCCCGGGTTTCATTGGCAGCCCATGCGCCGCGGCCCTTCCACCCCGCCTTGGGATCATCAATGCGCGCATCGAAAAAGCGCGAGAAGAATCCCATGCGATAGGGAACCGTCATCTTGACCCACTGCTTGGTGTCCTGCTGAAAAGCAAGCAGCGAGTCGGAGTTGGCTCCATCGACAATCACCACATTCTTGCCCAGACCAAGCGAATTGAAGCGGTCGATGAACATGTAATAGTAGTAATCCGACTTTACCGTGGGATCCGACTTAAAGGTGGGACCGGGGATCGGGTACAGGGTCCATCCCTCCGGACAGTGCTTGCCCGTGAAAGCCTGTTTGCCGGTAAGAATTTTGCATTTGCGCCGGTCAAAGGAGGCAAGATAGCCCTCCCCTGTCAGCGGGGTCCAGACCACGCCATTGCTGTCGATCTCGATTCCTCTTGTGTGCGAACCGCCAATCCCGTTTCCCTTGGGATCATAGGGGGCTTCGTAAACCTCGGTCAGGCAGGTGTAAGGGGGATTGGAGCCTTTCACCATGCGCACCAGCCTTCCCGGCATGATGTGCAAATCGGAATACCACACGCTGCCATCAGGACTGGCGGCAACGCCGTAAGCTCCCGGGGTGGGGAGTTCGCGGTCCAGATCCGGATCAGCCGGCTCACTGCCTCGCGTGAATGGCCCGATCTTGCCGTCGCCGTTGTAATCGAACACAGCGGGGCACCAGCCCTGGGACTTTTCAGCATCGTGGGTTTGCTCCCACTGGCGCACATTCAGCCATCCAATCCCTCCGGCGCGCTGAATGCTGAAGTACAGGGTGTCATCTTTATCATTGGAAAACACCACCCGCGTCGACTCGAAACAAAGATCCACAAAATCGAACTTCCCCGTCTTGGGATCGTATACATCCACTCCCTTGCCGCCATCCGGGTGGGGAGAGTGCATGGCAAAACGATTGGTCGATCCTTCCTTGCAGTAGGCAGGATTGTCGGTTCGCGTTTCGACGTTGAACCACACCCTTCCCTTGCCATCCATGGTGATGGGCCCGGGATTCACGGGATCGTTCCACGCCAGTTGGTCCCCCCAGTAGGGCGAGGGGGCAAGCTGGCTTTGCGGCGAGTGCGCCACCATCAGCGCCCGGTCTTTTTCATTGGGCAGCGGAACCGGCACCAGCGACCTCTCGTTGGTCTTGGGATCCACGACTGCCAGGCAAGTAACCTGTTTGGCGTTTTTGCCGCAGTCTCCCGACCAGTCCGACCCAAACACCGGACCATTGGCATTCACTGTCGGATTGCGTTTGTCAGTGCTGATCAGAGCATGCACAAAGGCCGTGGGCACCGACCAGTCCCACATGGTGATGACTACATTGCGGGCCGCACCCTCAGGACGGGG
>DASZRZ010000474.1:0-5164 GCA_035548935.1 Terriglobales bacterium | reverse complement strand
CCCGCATCGAGGCCGAGGTCCGCAAGGCGCTGGGCATGGTTCCCTCCGATGGCAAGGCACAGGCTGCCCCCGCGCCACCTCAGCCCATAGCGGAGGTTCCGCGCGCCGTACCCGCCGGACGCCGCTAAGCTCAATTACCAGGGGACGCACCACCGCGTGCGTCCCCCTTCGCAATCGAAGTTTGCGGGGTTGGGCTGCTAAGCGTAAAATTTCCGCGCGGTGGCTTGCCGTAGGGCACCCGGCCGCCGCTGAGGACGATTGAAAGACATCACAGCCATCTACCCGGGATCATTCGATCCACTCACCAACGGTCACCTCGACCTGATTGCCCGTGGAAGCAGAATCTTCGGGGGATTGGTGGTGGCCGTTCTGCAGAATCCCGGCAAAAATCCCCTCTTTTCCGTCGATGAGCGCCGCCAGATGCTGCAGGAGACCACCTCGCACTTCGATAACGTCCGCATCGACACCTTCCAGGGTTTGCTCGTAGACTACGCCGCGCAGGTAAAAGCCGGTGTCATCCTCCGTGGCATCCGCGCCGTCAGCGACTATGAATACGAGTTGCAGATGGCCTTGATGAACCGCAAGCTCGCCCCTGAAATTGAAACCGTGTTCATGATGCCCTCCGAGGCCTACTCCTACGTAAGCTCCCGTCTTGTCAAAGAGATCGTGCAGCTCGGTGGATCGGTCAAGGGACTGATTCCCGAACTGGTCGAAAAGCGCCTGAGCAGCAAGGTCAACGGCTCAGCCCACCGCTCAAAGTAGCCTTTCCCCTCGGCTGGATTCCATTTAGGATAAGTTGCAACGCTTGCGGCATTCGCCTTCCGGGCGCGATTCGCTGAAAGTAATCCACAATTGGAAACAGGAAACCCTACATGGCAGTAGCTACTCAAACCGCAGTCAAGTTTGCAGAACGCATCAACCGCATTGAAGTTTCGGCCACCATGGCCGTTGCGGCCGAGGCTGAGAAATTGCGCGCAACCGGCGCCGACCTCGTGGACTTTGGCGCGGGCGAGCCCCACTTCAACACCCCGCAGCACATCAAGGACGCCGCCGTCGCCGCCATCCAGAACAACTTCACCCGCTACACCGCCGTCGCCGGAATCGCCGAGCTGCGCGATGCCATCGTCAAGCGCCACGCCGCCGACTTTGGCTCCGATTACCGCCGGGAAGAGGCCATTGCCTCCACGGGTGGCAAGCACGCGCTCTTTAACCTCGTGCAGGTTTTGGTCGAGAGCGGCGATGAAGTCATCATTCCGGTGCCCTACTGGGTCTCGTTCAAGGACATCGTTCGCTACGCCAACGGGACTCCCGTCTTTGTCGAGAGCAGCGAGGCCAATGGCTGGGCCGTCACCGCCGCGATGGTCGAGCAGAAGGTCACCTCGCGCACCAAGCTCATCATCCTCAACTCCCCCAACAATCCTTCCGGCGCCGTCATCAGCCCGCAGGACATGACGGAAATCGTGCGCATGGCCCACCGCCGCGGCATCTACGTCATCTCCGACGAATGCTATGTCTATCTCGACTACACCGGGAAAAGATTCTCCGCCGGCTCCATCACCGACGCCAGGGAACACCTGCTCATCCTCGGCTCGCTCTCCAAAACCTACTCCATGACCGGATGGCGCCTTGGCTACGCACTGGGTCCCGCCGCAATCGTTTCGGCTACCCAGAAGTTGCAGGGACAATCCACCTCCAACCCCACCTCCGTTGTTCAGAAGGCGGCGGTGGCCGCGTTGAACGGTTCCCAACAGCCGGTGGAAGACATGCGCCTCGAATACATCCAGCTTCGCAACCGCGTCGTGGAAGGCTTGCGTTCCATCCCTGGCATTCACTGCAACCTGCCCGACGGAGCCTTCTATGCCTTCCCGAATGTCTCGGCATTTTTCGGCAAGAACGGCTTGAACTCACCCGCCGATGTAGCCACCCGCCTGCTCCACGAGGCGAAGGTAGCTCTGGTTCCGGGTGAGGCCTTCGGATCGCAGGAGAATGTCCGCATCTCCTACGCCACCTCCGCCGGAGAGATCGACCGTGGCATTCAACGCATGCGCGAGTGGTTCGCCGCTCTCTAAGCCCTCGCTTCCCCTTGGGGACGGAGACACCCTCCGTCCCCATTTTCTTTTTTCAAGCCCTCCCATGTCAGGCATTCAGACCTGCGATCCCGACAGCCGTGCGATCTAACGCCCCTTTCTGGGCGAAGCCGCAATTTCCGCTATTATTAGTCCCTTGGATTTATGTCCATCCTCTATCCATTGCGGCTTCTACCGGAATTCCATCAGCGCGTATGGGGCAGCCGCGATCTATCTCCCATCTATCCCGATGTCACCGCCGCCGAGCCCATCGGAGAAGCCTGGCTCACCGGAGATCGCTGCCGCGTCGCCAATGGCTCACTGGCGGGAGCCTCCCTCGAAGAGTTGTGCCGCCAGTTTGGCCGCGACCTGGTTGGCGATAACATCTCCGATCCCTCACGCTTTCCTCTCCTGCTCAAATTCCTCTTTCCCCAGGAAAAGCTCTCCGTGCAGGTACATCCCGACGACGATGGCGCTCACGCTCTCGGGCTTCCCTGCGGCAAAACCGAATGCTGGTACGTGCTCGATGCCAGGACCGGGGCAGAGGTCGCGCTGGGCCTCAAACCCGGCACAACCGTGGCCGCGCTCGAAACCGCCATTCGCGAAACGCGTGCGGAAGAACTGCTGAACTGGATGCCCGTCTCTCGCGGTGACATGATCTATGTTGACGCCGGCACCGTGCACGCCATCGGCCCCGGCTCCATACTGCTTGAAACCCAGCAGAACTCCGACACCACCTTTCGCCTCTATGACTACGGACGCCCGCGCGGACTCCACATCGAGCAGGGCCTCAAAGCCGTCAAGGAGCGCACCAGCGCGGGCAAGGTCAAGCCTCACACCGGCATCAATGGCAGTGGCGATGTCCTGTTGGAATCGCCCTGCTTTCATATTCAAATGCAGCGGCATGCTTTTTCTTCTCATCTTCGCGACCGCCGCAAGGTTCACTGTCTGGTGGCGCTCTCCGGCGCGGCCGTGGTGGAGTGTCCCGGAGCTGAAGCCGTGACCTTTGCCCAGGGAGAGGTCGCCGTCATTCCTGCCGGCGTTCCATCCTTTAGTGTTAGTCCTGAACCGCGGATGGAAGTTCTTTGGGCGCAGGTTCCGGAAAAGCTTGCCGCCTCATAAGCGGAGTCTCTGCATCTTACGAGTGGAAGATCCCGAGTGTGGCTTCCTGGTGGGACTTCCTGGTGGGACTTCCAATGACAATCGCTCAAAAGATCGTTCCGATTTAAGATTCCAGCCAGTTGGAACTCACGGATGGCCAGACGCTAGTGGCGAAATCGAAAGCAATCAACTTCTACCCCGTAATCCTTGCCGGTGGTCGCGGCACGCGTTTTTGGCCGCTCAGCCGCATGCGACGCGCGAAGCAGATGCTTGCCCTCGACGGCGGCAGAACCATGATCCAGCAAACCGTCGACCGGCTCCTGCCTCTGGCGCCATCAAAAAATTTCTGGATCATCACCAATCAGCATCTCAGCCGGGGAATCGCCGGGCAGCTTCCCGGCTTGAGCCGCAGGCAGATTCTGGCCGAGCCCGCCGGAAGAAATACCGCGCCCGCCATCGGCCTGGCGGCGTATCTCCTGCGCGATGATCCCAATGCTGTCCTTGGACTTTTTCCTTCCGATCACTCCATCCAGAACGCCCCGCGCTTCCGCAAACAGATGCAGCAGGCGGCCCGCCTTGCGCTCGAAGAGGGAACCATCGTGGTCATCGGAATTCTGCCCACGCGTCCCGAAACCGGGTATGGTTATATCGAAAGCGGCGAAAAGCTTCCCGGCGGCATTCGTGCCGTTCGGCGGTTTACCGAAAAGCCCAACGCGCAGCGCGCGGATGAGTTTCTGGCTGCGGGCAACTATTACTGGAACAGCGGAATGTTCGTCTGGAGCGCCCGCACTCTGGTCGCCGCCCTGCAGGAGCATCTCCCCAAAACCGCCGCCCTTCTTGAGAAGATTGCGGACTCTTACGGCACTCGCAGCTTCAACAGTACCTTTGCCCGGCTCTATCCGCGCTGCGAAAACATCAGTGTGGATTATGCCCTTCTCGAACCGCGTTCCTCTCGCGGTGAGGGCGCCTCGCGCATCTACGCCATACCGGCGGAATTCGCCTGGAACGATCTCGGCTCATGGGCCGCACTTTATGAGCACCAGCAGGGCAAAAACGGCAGCAACATCATTGTCGGCGGCAAACACTTTACCCTCGAAGCCGAGGGTAACTACATCTACGCTCCCGGTAAATTCGTCGCCGCGGTGGGCGTCCGGAACCTGGTCGTCGTCGAAACCGGCGACGCGCTTCTCATCACCACCCGTGAGCACTCGCAGGACGTGGGCAAAGTCGTCAAATATCTCGACAAAAAGAAACTTGCCAGCCTGGTTTAGGAATCAAATGGTTGCAGAAATGGACGCCTCGAAATGAACGCCCCGGAAATCAAATTTGGAACCGATGGCTGGCGTGGCCTCATCGCCGACGATTTCACCCTGGAGAATGTCCGCCGCGTTGCCGGAGCCATCTCCGCCTACGTGCTCAAAAATGAACAAGCGGAGCGCGGCATCATAGTCGGTTATGACACCCGTTTCGGCTCCCCCCGCTTTGCCGCTGCCGTCTCGGAGGTCATCGCGGATGCCGGCATTCCCGTCCTGCTCTCACAGGACCCTATTCCCACTCCCGCAATCTCCTACATGGTCAAAAGTCTCGGAGCCGCCGGGGGTGTCGCCATAACCTCCAGCCACAATCCCTGGAACTGGAACGGAATCAAGTTTAAGGAAAAGTTCGGCGGCTCGGCGCGCCCCGCCGTTATGAAGCAGATCGAAGCCGAGGTTCGCGCCGGCAGCATGCCCAAGGGCAGGCGCGCCCCCATTGAGAAGATGGACCTCTCCGCTCCCTACGTGAAAGCCATCACCAGCTTTGCCAACCTCGATGCCATCGGCAGCGGCGGCTTCAAGATCGCCATCGACTCCATGCATGGAGCGGGCCGCAATCTGGTCGCGGATATTCTTCGTTCGCGCGGGGTCGAGTGCGTGCAGATTCGCGGTGAGTTGAACCCGCTCTTCCCCGGCATCAATCCCGAACCAATCCTCCCTCACGTCGCCATGCTTCAGCAAACC
>DASZRZ010000473.1:0-2096 GCA_035548935.1 Terriglobales bacterium | reverse complement strand
CTCTTCGAGGGTTGAGGCCACCGGCTTTTCGATCAGCACGTCCACGCCGCCCTGCATCAGCTCCACCCCGGCAGCCCTGTGCCCCACCGTCGGCACGGTCACCGAAGCTGCTTGCACCGGAACCCCGGCGAGCATCCCGGAAATCGATCCAAACGCCTTCGCGCCGAACTCCGAGGCCACCTGCTCGGCCCGCTGCAGATCGATGTCCACCACCGCGGCAAGGTGTACAGCCTCGCCTTGCTGCTCAAGGTCGCGATACACCCGCGCATGGTTCCGCCCGAAAGCGCCCGCTCCCACAACGGCTACAGCAGTTTTGCTCGGTTCCATATTCAAGGAATTTTTTTAAACGCTGAATCGATCCTGATGAACTTCCCGGCGATGATTCGACAGTACGATTAAACCGCTGGCAGTTGAAAGAACTACTCCGCCACAATCGCAATCTCTTTACGATTCGCGGCTTCAATCACCTCGTCTCCGTCGAGGAAAAGGCACTTGCCGGCATCAACCGCCAGGCATCCTGCTCCCGCGCGGGCCATAACCTCAATGGTTTTGACTCCCACCACCGGCACATCGAAGCGCATATCCTGATTGGGTTTCGCCACCTTCACCACGGTAAGTTTACGGCTCAAGGTTGAAGCCGCTCCCTCCAGTGCGCTCATGGTTTGCCCGGCGCGCTCAATGGCCGCGTCGGTGCCCTCCATGGCCTCCACCGCCACGCATGCGCCGCCTGCGATCACCACCGTCTGCCCAATATCGTATTCCGCCACGTGCCGCGCCACCCTGCGGCCGTAATCGATATCCGCCCGCTCCTCCGCCGTGGGCTCGCGCCGCGTCAGCACCCCCGCGGCAGCCAGCAAAGGCTCAAGCAGTGCGGTGGAGTTCATCAGGGTTATGCCCTCGTCCTTCAGCACCTTGGCTACGGCCCCGATCAGAGAATCGGTAGTGCGCGTGCCCAGGGAGAGCAGCAGCTTGCCCAGACGCCAATCCGGACGGATGCTGGAAAATATCTGCTTATGCTTCACCTGGCCCGCCATCACCGCCCGGCTCACACCTTCACTCTTAAAGGTTTCGATCAGGCGCGACAGCTCTCCCAGCGAAAGCCAGTGCACCACCGCCGCTCCGTGGGATTCAATCTCCGGCGACGCCTCTTCCCGGATCGCAGCCACCACCACGTCCATCCCTCGCGCCCGGGCTGCATCCAGCACCAGCAACGGAAACTTCCCGTTCCCCGCGATCAGCCCGATCCGCTCTGTGGTGCGCTCCATGCGCCTGTAGTTTAACCCCTTGTTTGTAAATGATTTTTGTAAATGATTTCTCGGAAATGATTCGCTTGGATGACTTGCTTGAAAATAAGCCGAAGCCAGGCGGCCCGGCGCTACTTCAGCACACCCCGCTCCGCACTCTCGATGAACTGCACCAGCAGCTCCACATCCGCGCTCCGGCGCTCGCTGCTCTTGATCTTCTCCAGGGCCTGCGACGTATTCAGCTTCGAGGCAAGCAGCACGCGAAACGCCTGTTGCAAGTCGCGGATTCTCTCCTCGCTGAAGCCCCGCCGTTGCAGTCCAACTTTATTCAGCCCATAGGAGTGAACGTCTCGCACCGCGCTGGTCTTCGAAAAGGGAAGCACATCCTGGGTAATCACCGTGCCGCCTCCGATGTAAGCGTGTGCTCCAATGCGCACGAACTGGTGTACCGGGCACAGCGCCCCCACCACCGCCCATTCTTCCACCGTCACATGGCCCGCCAGCGTGGCTGCATTCACCAGCATGGCGTCGTCGCCGATCCGGCAATCGTGGCCCACATGGCTGTAGGCCATAATCAGCGTCCGGCTGCCGATCCGCGTCACTCCGCCACCCTTCGCCGTTCCGCGATTGATGGTTACGTATTCGCGAATCTCGTTGCCATCACCCATCTCCAGGCGGGTGGCTTCGCCGGAAAAACTAATGTCCTGAGGGTCTGTGCCAACCGCACAGAAAGGGAAGAACCGGTTTCGATCGCCAATCTTCGCCGGGCCTTGCAGATGAACATGCGACACAAGCTGGCACTCCTCCCCCAGTTCGACCTCTCTGCCGATCACGCAGTAAGGCCCCACCTGG
>DASZRZ010000472.1:0-2528 GCA_035548935.1 Terriglobales bacterium | reverse complement strand
CCACGACAAACCTTGCACAGTGTGGGCGGCTGGGTGTTATCCACGAAATGCCGGATGGGTTTAAGGGTTTGCAGGAAGTCGAAAATCGCGCTCAGGTCCTGATCGGTGAGGTTACGGAAGCGGGGCCATGGCATCAGTGTGTTCAGCGCCCGTTTGCCGGAGTGGCCGGTGCGGATTACCTGGATGAATGACTTTGCGTTGTGAGCGGAGAGCCCCGATGGATCCGGGGTGAGATTGGCGGTGGTAACGCTGCCCCATGGTCCTTCCATGAGTTGTCCGCCCGAGAAGGCAAGCTCGACCATGGGCTGCATTTCCTTGAACGGCGTGTGGCAGTCGAAGCAGCCGGCAATGGAGGCGAGGTAGGCTCCGCGCTTTACGGAATTCGCGCCATCGGGTTCGGGAACGGGCCTGGCCAGCGGCGGCGGATGCGGCAGTTGCTTGCGAACTTCGTCTGGCACAGTGGGCGTAACGTTGGCCTTCTTCACCGGGGGGATGGTGCGCAGGTAGGCGATGACGGCGGCTACGTCCTTATCGGACATGGCGCGGTAACCCATATAGGGCATAACAGGAAACAGCACGCGGCCATCGCGGCCAATGCCTTCGCGGATGGCCCGGGCGAGCTGTTCGTCGGTCCAGCGTCCAATGCCGGTCTCCGGATCGGAGGAAAGGTTGGGAGAGTAGACCGGGAACGGAATGCTCTTGAGAGGAAAGGGAGCACCGGAGCCTTTGCGACCGGGGAGAGGCTGGGGAGCCTTCCAGTCCATTTCCGAGTGGCAGGTGAAGCAGTCGGCGAGGTTCTCAACGAGGTAGCGGCCGCGCTCAACCTGAGCGATGGAAGGCTTGGTTGTCTGGGCGCCAGCGGCGCTCAAGAGGCAAAGAATCAACAGAATCCGTGTGCGCATCGGCTGGATTATAGCGAAGGTTATGGAGCATTGGGGAGACAGGAATGTCCCCGGGAACCTGTGGATGAAAGAGAGTCGTAAGGGACGGACAGAGGCGTCCGTCCCTTACGTAAGGCTGGTGCTTACTTACTGGCAGAGGTGGTGACGCCGGGTTGGCCGGTCAGATAGAAGTATCCCACTTTGTTGTTGGAGGGGCTTCCGTACCACATGCGCCCCTTGGAATCGAGAAACAGCTCGCGCATGGAAATTTCGGAGTGTGGTACGGGGAACTCTATGACCTCTCCGGTATTGATGTCGAAGCGATCAAGGGTGTCCTGATGGAAAGAGTTGTACCAGAGATAACCCTTGGCATCGAAGCCCATGCTGTAGGGGCTGGGGTCATGACCTGGCAGCGTGTACTCCTTGAACGTTTCCGTCTCCGGATCGAAGCGTGCCATTTTGCCGCCCCGGGATTCGCCCACCCAGACGATTCCGTCGGAACCAAACACCATGCGGCGGGGAGCGCCCTTAGGAGTGGGAGCGTTCCATTGGGTGACCTTCAAGGTCTTGCCGTCAACTTTGCCAATCTTGCCTCCGGCGAAGGTGGAGAACCACACGTCGCCATTGGGCGCGGTCTTGACGTCGTAGGCGGTAGGCACTTCGTCGAAGTGGGTATACTTGCCGGTCTTGGGGTCCAACCGGGTTAGCGGCGAACCGCTGGCCCAGGCGTAGCCGTTGGCGTCAACGCGTACGGTGTGTTTCGATCCGCCCTCTCCCTCGGCATCTCCCGCTGCTTCTTTTCCCGGGCCATCTTTTTCCGGACGATCTTTTTCCCGACGATCTTGAAATTCGGTGATCTTTTCCGTCTGGGGATCCCAGCGTCCCAGCTTGTTGGCGCCCTGTTCCGTAAACCACACGGAGCCATCGGCCGCAGGTATGGCAGAGTGGATGCCTGCCGTGCCTACGTGGGGAACGGGGAAGTCCTGCATTTTTCCGGTGTCAGGATCGAGCCGGGTAATTTTGTTGGCGGCGCCGAAGTTGGGGATCCAGATATTTCCGTTCTTATCGGGGGCGGCGCTGAAGGGCATACGGTTCGGCCCCGGCATTTCATATTCGACAAAAACAATGTTCGTGGCCATGTTGCTGGTGGGCCGCACGGTTTCCTTGTAACCCGGCATATCCGCGGGAGACTTGGGCAATACGGAGTCGGGACCGAAGAGGGTCGCGAGATACGAGGCGAGGTCGTCGGCCTTCTGATCGGTGAAGCGGCGCCCGAGCGCATAGTGCATGGCTTCGCGCATGTACTCGATGCGATCACGCCATCCCTCTTTGTCTCTGATGGTGGAGGCGATGCGGGTCTGGAAGAGGTGGCAGGCGGAGCAGTCGACATTCAGGATGTCCTTGCCCTTATCCGCCGGCCAGAGGCGCATTGCCTGATCGAAGGTGACGTCGCTCCAGCGGATGGTTCCCTTCTGCAAGGCAAAGTCGAACGTGGCATTCTGGCTAGCGGTAAGGTTTACGCCCGGGCGCGGCTCGGCACGGTAGCCAACGGCCCTGATCTGGAGCCGGTACTCGCCCGCAGCCAGATTGTCGATGCGATAGTTCCCCTTCGAGTCGGAGAGCACAATAACGTTGATACGGGTTTTC
>DASZRZ010000471.1:0-1971 GCA_035548935.1 Terriglobales bacterium | reverse complement strand
AATGATCAGTACGTCTCCAGCCTGTATGCGCATAACGTGGCGAAGTTGCAGGTCGCACGGGCCCTTGGTGTCGCGGCACAGGTTATTACGGATTATCTGGGTTCTGCTCCGGCGCCCGGGGGCCAGCCTCCGGCTTCGCCGTCAAATTTCAATCCGTAGGGCACTCAGCGGCATCGAATAGTTTTCCGGGAGAAACGATGAGTACGCAATCAATCATGCTCGAGGAAAAGGAAAACCCGGCCAGTCGCAAGGAGTCTTCCGAAAGCGGACCGGCCCGCCCGGCTGCTTTCAAAAAAGGGTCAGCATTCCGGCGCATGCTTCCGGTCTTTCTGGCAGTGCTGGCAATCGGAACCATCTCATACTGGCTGCTGACCCGTGGATGGGAAAGCACCGATGACGCCCAGATCGACGGCCATATCTACTCCGTAAGCTCGCGCATTGCCGGCAATGTGCAGAAGGTCTACGCGGACGACGGCGACTTCGTGAAAGCCGGAACCCTGCTGTTGGAAATCGATCCCCGGGACTATGAAATCGCGGTTCAACGGGCCCGCGCCGACTATGACGAAGCCATTGCCAACGCCAAAGCCGCCGGCTTCAATACAACCGTCAGCGCCTCCGAGTCGGAGACACAGATCAGCAACGCTCAATCGGATATCCTGAGCGCCGAGGCCGCCGCGAACGCGGCCCGCAAACAGGTGGACGAAGCCGCGGCCAAGCTGATCAGCGCCCAGGCAAATGCGCGAAACGCCAACCTCGATGTGCAGCGTTACGCCCCACTGGTTGCAAAGAAGGAAATTTCACAGCAACGCTATGACCAGGCGGTAGCCGCAGCCGATTCAGCGAATGCCACAGTGGCAGCCGCAGAGGCGGCGCAGCGCAGCTCACTTGCCCAGGTACAGCAGGCCGAAGCCCGCATAGCGCAGGCGCGCGCCGGACTCCAGAACGCGCGAGTCTCCCCCAAGCAGGTGGCAGCAACGCGGGAAAAGGCGCAATCCGCCGGGGCGCAAATGGAACGCGCCAAGGCTGAGCTCGATCAAAGAGTCCTGAATCTCTCCTACACCAAGGTAGTCGCGCCGGTCGACGGCATTGTGGGGAGCCGCTCGGTTCAGGTGGGACAGAATCTCGCCTCCGGACAGGCTTTGATGGTTGTCGTCCCGGTTGAAGATCTGTGGGTTACCGCCAACTTCAAGGAAACCCAGTTGAGGAACATGCACCCCGGGCAGGAGGCGGAAGTTGACGTCGATGCTTTCGGCACGAACCTTCATGGCAGGATCGACAGCGTGGGTGCGGCCACCGGCGCACGCTTCAGCATGTTTCCCCCGGAAAATGCCACTGGAAATTTCGTAAAAGTAGTGCAGCGGATTCCCGTGCGAATTGAACTTTCCCAGGGCCAGAACTCCGATCACCGGCTACGGCCGGGAATGTCGGTGGTTGCCAAAGTAAAGGTGCGATGAGCTACGGCTACGTCCCTCCCCGGCACAATCCCTGGGCCATCGCACTCACCGTAACGATGGCAACCTTCATGGAGGTACTCGATACCTCCATCGCCAACGTTGCCCTGCCTCACATTGGAGGCACCCTATCCGCCACCCAGGAAGAAGCGACCTGGGTGCTCACCAGCTACCTGGTTTCGAACGCGGTCGTGCTTCCCATCAGCGCCTGGATCGCAACCATGATTGGGCGCAAACGCTTTTACATGTCGTGCGTGGCATTGTTCACCATAAGTTCTTTCTTTTGCGGAATCGCGCCCAGCCTTCCGGTGTTGATTCTCTGCCGGGTTTTGCAGGGCGCCGGAGGGGGAGGACTTGCTCCCAGCGAGCAATCCATCCTGGCGGATACCTTCCCCCCGGAGAAGCGCGGGATGGCCTTCGCCATGTACGGCATGGCAGTGGTGGTCGCTCCCGCGATCGGTCCCACACTTGGAGGCTGGATTACCGACAACGCCTCCTGGCGGTGGATTTTCTTCATCAA
>DASZRZ010000470.1:0-1654 GCA_035548935.1 Terriglobales bacterium | reverse complement strand
AACGGGCAACACATTTTTTCGCCCCGGAACGAATGGCACTCCCATCCGGTGGGCAAATGGGCAGGTGAGCTACTTCACGGATCAGGGAGACCTCAGCCCCATTCTGCGGCAATCCGATGCCAATGCGCTGGTGGCTGCGGCGTTCGATCGCTGGACGTCGATCGAGACCGCAGCGCTGGTGGGCGTACGCGCGGGTTCGCTGGATGAAGATGTGAGCGGAGCCAATGTCACGCAAAGCGGGCAGACCGTGGTGCTGCCGCCGGATGTGCAGGCAAATTCTTCCAAGCCGCTGGCGGTGGTTTATGACGTCGACGGAGCGGTGACGGAGGCGTGTCTGGGAACGGGCGCTTCAACACCCGGACAGTGCGCCGCCAATTCCGTAAGCGGAGGGATCGACCGCTTTAACGAGGACGGAGCCATCGTCCATGCCGTACTGATTTTGAACGGGCGCTGCGTGCAGTCGCCGGGCGACGTAGAGGCATTCCGTTACCGGCTGGTCAGGATGGTGGGCAGAATCCTGGGACTCGACGGGTCGCAATTGAATGACAGTGTGGCTGATGGCTCGGGCACGTCCGAGGAGCGGGAGGGTTTTCCCCTGATGCATCCGCTCGGCAGCCTGTGTACCAGCGCGGGATGCATTGCAGGGGCGGACCAGCCGCGAATGGACGACCGATCCGCGATATCGCGCCTATATCCGGTTACTTCCGGCAACGTAGCAAGCTTCCCCGGAAAAAGGATTTTTTCGTCCACCACCGGGCGTGTGCGCGGGAGAGTTCGATTCACGGGCGGCGGCGGAATGCAGGGAGTGAACGTGGTCGCGCGGCTGCTGAAAGAGGACGGCCAGGCTTCGGGATCAGCGGCGGTGAGCAGCGTCTCGGGATTCCTGTTTCGCGGCAACGCCGGAAACCCGGTTACGGGATTCACCAACGATGCCGGAGAGCGGTGGGACAAGTTTGGCTCGGGCGATCCGGATCTCCAGGGGTGTTACGACCTTGCCGGATTGGAGATACCGCAAGGCCAGACAACCGTCCGCTACGAACTTCGCGTGGAGGCGGTGCGCCCGGAATATAAAGGCAGCCTATCCGTTGGCCCTTACCGTTCGGAGCAGGTGCGGATGTCGGGAAGCGCCGATCCCATCGTTGTCACGATTGCCGCCGGGTCCGATATCGAACAGGACATCGTGATGCAGGGCAGCCCCGAGTCCAGCGGCGGAGATGATGCGCAACCGTTCTCCGCACCTGCGCAGCTCCCCGGCGGTGGAGTCTGGCAGGGCGCAATCCGGAGCTACGGATCGGTCCACTATTACAGCTTCCAGGCGCAGGCTGACCGCATTGCGACGCTGGAGGTTCAGGCGGTGGACGAGAGCGGCGCACCAACGGCGTCGAAGGCCCTGCCGGTGATCGGAATATGGCCGGATACCGCGGTGGAGGGTTCGCCTCCCGCGGCCTCGGCGGCCTACTTCGATTCCGCAAGTCCTGGTTCAGGATTGGGGCTCACGCAACTGGTGGCGAAATACACCCTGACGCGCCAATTCAAGCTGGGCATTGCCGATTACCGGGGCGATGGCCGTCCTGACTTCGGGTACCGTGCACGTTTTTTTTATGCCGGCGACATAGAACCGGTGCGCGCCAGCACAGCGGGCGGAACCGTGGTG
>DASZRZ010000469.1:0-12462 GCA_035548935.1 Terriglobales bacterium | reverse complement strand
GCCAGAAACACGCCCAGGATCGCCGTTTCCAGCAGCAGCAGCAGGGCAAAGAACTCCTTCTCGCGCTCGTGAATCGACTTCCATGAAATCAGCACGCAGAGTGGAGTCAGGAACGTGGTCAGCACCACCAGCCACATCGAGATTCCGTCCACCCCGAGGTGAAAGTGAATATTGGGCGACGAAATCCAGGGTGCGTCAATCTCGTACTGAAAACCTGCCTGGCCGTGATTGAAGTAGACCGGCAGATGCAGCGAGAGGAGGAACGTCAGCAGGGAAACGATTAAAGCAAACCACCGGATATCGCGCGGGCGCCGCGGCAAAAACAGCGTCAGCAGTGCACCGGTGAGCGGAACAAATACCACGAGAGCCAGAATCCAACGGTCGATGCCGCTCATTAGCGCACCCCCATCCATGCCATGTAGGCGACGATGCAGCCGGCGCCGAGCGCTATCCACGCGGCATAGGACCGGATGTTGCCCGACTGCATCCGGCGGAACGCATCGGAGACGTGCGTGGCCGAATGTGCGGTGGAAACGATCGTATGATCAATTACTCCCGCGTCGATCACCCGCCACAGGAAATTGGAAAGTCCCAGTACCGGACGTACCACGGCCACGCCATAAAGACCGTCAACGTTATAGGCATTTCCGAGCGTGACGTAAACGGAGCGGAATCGTGACGCCACCAGAGCGGGAAGGTCGCGCCGCTTGAAGTAGAAGAACCATGCAAGCAGGAAGCCGCCGGCAGCGGTTCCCGTCGCGGCGAGCGACAAACCCAACTCTTCCGCTGTGCTGTGCGCGGGTTCAGCAGCTGCGGCTTCTCCCGCGGAGGGCGCTTCTCCAGGCGCGCTGGCAGCGCTTTCCGTGGCATGTGTTTCAAAGACGGGAGCCAGATAGTGCTCGAAATGATTCGATCCGCCCAGCGCCGCGGGCACGCCCACCCATCCACCCACCAGCGAAAGAACCGCAAGGATCACCAGGGGAACCAGCATGATCGCGGGACTCTCATGAATATGCCCATGACCATGGTGCTCGTCATGACCATGCTTGGAGCCGGAGTGGGAGTCTCCGCCGCGATACTCTCCAAAGAACGTCAGGAACCAGAGGCGGAACATATAAAAGGAGGTCAGCCCCGCCGTGAGGAGCCCGATGGCCCAGAAAGCCGCTCCGCCATGAGGGCTTGACCAGGCGCGCCACAGGATTTCGTCCTTGCTGAAAAAGCCGCTGAAGGGCGGTATTCCCGCGATGGCCAGTGTGGCCAGGGTCATTGTCCAGAAGGTCCAGGGAATGTGCTTCCGCAGGCCGCCCATGCGGCGCATGTCCTGTTCGCCACTGAGTGCGTGAATCACCGAGCCAGCTCCCAGAAACAGCAGCGCCTTGAAAAAAGCGTGCGTCATCAGGTGGAAGAGTGCGGCAGGGTAGGCCCCCACACCGGTGGCCATCACCATGTAGCCAAGCTGGGAGACGGTGGAGTAGGCGAGCACGCGTTTGATGTCGTGCTGCACCAGGCCAATCGTGGCCGCAAACAGCGCAGTCGCGCAGCCCACAATGGCGACAACGCTGAGTGCGACCGGCGCGTGGTCATAAATCACGTGCGAGCGCGCCATCATGTAAACGCCCGCGGTCACCATGGTGGCGGCGTGAATCAGCGCCGAGACCGGCGTAGGGCCTTCCATTGCGTCGGGCAGCCAGACATAAAGCGGAATCTGCGCCGATTTTCCGGCGGCGCCAACCAGCAGCAGCAGGCCAATCGCGGTCAACAACCCGCCACCGGCGCTTTCCATGGGCATGCCGGCAATCTTCGGCATGAGATCGGCAAAGCTCAGGGTTCCAAAGTTCTTGATAAGCAGGAACAGGCCAATCAGAAATCCAAAGTCACCGATTCGATTGACGATAAACGCCTTCTTGCCCGCAGCCGCGGCCGAGTCGCGCAGGAAGAAGAAGCCGATCAGCAGGTAGGAGGCCAGTCCCACTCCCTCCCATCCCACAAACATCAGCAGGTAGTTGTTCGCCAGCACCAGAGTCAGCATGAAAAACATGAACAGATTCAGGTAGGCGAAAAAGCGGTAGTAGCCGCCTTCGTGCTCCATGTATCCGGCCGAATACACATGGATGAGAAATCCGATCGTCGAAACGATCAGCGCCATCAGCATCGAAACCTGGTCAAGGTAGAGGCCATATTGCACCGTGAAGCTGCCGGCCCTGAGCCATGTGGCGTAATTCTCGATGTGTGGAATTGCCCCGGCGGGAAGATGGAAAAACTGGTATGCGGCATTCCATGTCCACAGCATGGCCGCGCCCGGGAAGAGCAGTCCAATGGCGGCCACCACTTTTTTGGGAAAGTGCCGGCCCAGCATTCCATTCATGATGCTGCCTGCCAGCGGCAGGAGCGGGATGAGCCAAAGATTCATTTCAGTTACCGGTTCTCAGTTCCCGGATGCCGAAGCCCAACCACGGCTCCGCAAGCTACTTTGCCGGAAAAAATGTAAAGACAACTACAGCTTCAACAGGTTGACTCGATCCACATTGAGGGTTTCACGAGTGCGGAATACCGCGACGATAATTGCGAGACCAACAGCGGCTTCCGCCGCCGCCACCACCATTACGAAAAATACGAATATCTGGCCGCTCAGAACCTGCCAGTGCGCGGCGAACGCCACAAACGAAAGGTTTACGGCGTTAAGCATCAACTCAATGGACATGAAAATCGTGATTACGTTGCGCTTGATCAGGAAACCCGCAATTCCGCACGCGAACAGGATGGCGCTCAGCAGCAGATAGTAAAAAACCGGTACCATTAGGGTTCCCTCCGCGCATCCGTCGTGCCCGACCACAGTGCGCCCACCCGGCTTGCCAGAACCACGGCGCCCATGATGGCGATCAAAACCAGCACCGAAGTGACTTCAAAAGGAAGCAGGTACTCGCGGAACAGCAGGTGTCCAATGTCCTGGGGCGATCCGTACAGCGCTCCCACCGGAATCTGGGTATTGGCCGGATTGGACCCCATCAGCAGCCACGCCAGAACTCCGGCTACCGTTAACAGTCCGGGAACGCCGAGCAGAATCGCCACCCGGCTGCCCCGGGTGTGCTCTTCCACGCCGGCGTTGAGCAGCATGATCGTGAACACGAACAGCACCATGATGGCGCCCGCGTAAACGATCACCTGGATGGCGGCAACGAATTCCGCTCCCAGCAGCAGGTACTCCACCGCCAGCGAGCCCATCACCACAATGAGGGAGAGCGCGCTATTGATGGGATGGCGCTGCACCAGCAGGTTGATTGCGCCCGCCACACAGATGAGTCCGAAAATTGAAAACAGCAGCCAGTGAAGCCACATAAAAGAATCGTCCGGTTATGTGCGGAGAGTGGCTGCCGGGCAGGGCGGCCATCTCCGCGGTCTTACTCTTACGCCTGCATCGCTACTATGAAGCTGGTGATCACGATGTTGGCAATCGCCAGCGGAAGCAGCACCTTCCAGCCGAATGCCATGAGCTGGTCATAGCGGAACCGCGGCAGCGTGCCGCGAATCCATATGTAAAGAAAAAGGAAGAAAAATACCCGCAGCAGCAGCCAGAATACCGGCAAAAGCGCCTGCAGCAATGGCGGTCCAAACACCGGACCCTGCCATCCACCCAGAAACAGGATGGACGCCAGAAAAGCCACCGTGAACATGTTCGCGTATTCGGCCATGAAGAACAGCGCAAACTTCATGGCGCTGTATTCGGTGTGGTATCCCGCCACCAGTTCGGTCTCGGCCTCGGGAAGATCGAAGGGGATACGGTTCGTCTCCGCATATGCGGCCATCATATAGACAAAGAAGGCCACAAACTGCCCGCGGAAGATGTTCCACTTGGGCAGCCATCCGAACCAGTACTGGTGCTGCGACTCCACAATGCCCGAAAGGCTGAAGGTGCCGGCAAAGATCAGCACTCCAATCAGCGAAAGGCCCAGGGCGACTTCGTAGCTGATCATCTGAGCGCTGGCGCGCAACGAGCCCAGCAGCGAGTACTTGCTGTTGGACGACCATCCCGCCAGGGCGATCCCATACACACCGATCGACGTGACTCCCAGGATAATCAGCAGGCCGATATTGGTGTCGGTGATCTGCAGGGGGGTGTTCACGCCCGCCACCGTAACCGCCGGCCCAAAGGGAATCAGTGAGATCGAAACCAGCGACGTGATCAGCGCAATCACAGGCGCGAGCACGTAGAGCAGTTTGTGGACGTAAGGCGGCGTCAGGTCTTCCTTGAAGATGAACTTCAATCCATCGGCCAGAGGTTGCAGCAGGCCAAAGGGACCCACGCGTGTCGGACCCCAGCGGTTCTGGATACGCCCCACCAGTTTGCGCTCCAGCCAAACCGTGTAGGCGACCGCCGTCAGCAGGAAAAACAGCATGAGGGCAATCTTCACCACTGACACAACTATGAATGTCGAAGTGCTTAGGCTTCCACTCTCAGGCAAAACCTGTCTTCCTTCCCGCGGCAGTTACCGGATCTTGTGAACTTTAAATCTGAATCTTCACGCTCGGACTTATCTGCCCGTGCGTTAAACCTTAACCTGCTTGTCCGCCGGTTCGGTGCGTCTTGATTCCAGAACCGAATTCAGGGTGTTGGAATAGTTTCCAAGAGTTCCCGAGGTGAACAGCGTATCGTCCGAGGGAACCACCAGCTCCGGATGGCTGGGAATTCCGGAACTCTGTCCCACGCCCGTATGCTCATCGTTTCCCGCCGCCAGGTTCATCCGCGAAACATCGTAGGCGGGAACCAGCCGCTGGATTTCATCGAGCAGCGCCAGCGGATCGAAGGGCGAGAGCCGCGGCTCCAGGCCATGAGCCTCCAGCCACACCGCGTGGCGGTCGGCCTCGCCAGATTGCGCGCCTCGCGACTGGCCCATGTCCGCACGCGTTGGCCTGCCAAAGGGAACCAGCCGCTTGGGGTCAAATCCCATCTGGTCGGCGATGCGCACAATAATCTCAAAATCCGGCTTCGTTCCCGTCACATCCCCGGCCTTGCTCAGCAGTTGCAGATCGCCGCAGGTGTTGGTGAACGTGCCCGATTTTTCGTAGGCACTGGCGGCCGGCAGCACAACGTCAGCCAGGCTGGCCGTTTCGGTCAGGAACAGATCCTGCACCACCACGAATGCCTTCGAAAGCACGAAGGGGTCGACGCCGTAACGCACAACCGGATTCGATCCGACGATGTACAAAGCCTTCAGCTCGCCCGCGCCCGCTGCCTTGAACATCTTCTCGATATCCAGTCCGGGGTTTGAGGGCAAGGTCGCCGACCATTCGGACTCAAAGCGTGCCGCGTCCTTCAGCGGGGTGTAGTCCGGAAGCAGGTCAGGGTAGAGGCCCATATCGGCGGCTCCCCTTGAATTGGCATAGTCGCTCAGGCAGATGAACTTCGCGCTGGGCAACGCCTGCACAAGACTTCCGATATCGCTTCCGCGCAGCTCCGCCCCGAACGCCACCACCAGCGCTTCTTCTTTTTGCAGACGTTCACGCAGGGAGCACAGGGCTTCGAGGCTTCCCCCGATGCCATTGGCCAGAGCATCATCTCCCGCCAGATAGCGGGCGAACAGCGACTCTCCGCCTTCCCCCGGCACCTGCTGGAATACCGTTGCCTGACGGCGCAGCTTGATGGGATTGGAATTCACCACGTAGAGTCTTGCGTCATGCAGCCGCACATTGTTGCGGATTTGCCATGCCAGCAGCGGATGCTGGTCGGTGGGATTATTGCCCACCAGCAGGATCGCACTGGCGGCAGAAACATCGCGCATGCTCGCCGTTGCCTGGGCATTGCCTTTCAGCGCGCTGGTAAACCCGGGATAGTCCGCCGTGCGATGGTGATCGATATTGTTGGTGCCCAGCACCACGCGGGCAAACTTCTGCAGCAGGTAGGCCTCTTCATTCGTGATTCGATTGGAGCCGATCACCCCCACCGGCTTCCCTTTGCCCGTGTCCGTTGCTTCCTTCAGCTTTTCCGCCACCAGTCCGATGGCTTCATTCCACGTCGCAGGCTCCAGTTGGCCATTCCGCCGGATGAGCGGTTCGCGCAAACGGCGCGGATCGCCGGTGAAGTCGAAGGCATAGCGCCCCTTCACGCACAGGAAGTCGCCATTGATCCCGCTCTTGTCGCGGTTGTCGCCGCGCACAATCTCCGCTCCGGTATCGGCGCGGCGCACTCCCAGGGTGGTTTTGCATCCATCTGCGCAGTGCGTGCATACGGTGCCGACGTGATTCATCTCCCACGGACGCGTCTTATACCGGTAGGAGCCGGAGGTCAGCGCGCCCACCGGGCAGATGTCGATGCACATTCCGCACTCTTCGCACTCAAGGTGATCTTCCTTGTTGGGAGCGATCACGGAACTCACGCCGCGATTCTGAACTCCCAGCGCCGCCACATCCATGGCCTCATTGCAGACGCGCACGCAGCGGTAGCACAGAATGCACCGCGGACGGTCGAAAAATACCACCGGCGACCACTGCTGCTCCTCGCGATGATTCTTGATGTCAATGTACTTCGACTCCGCCGCCCCATAAGAGAACGTCATGTCCTGCAGTTCGCATTCGCCGCCGGCATCGCAGACCGGGCAGTCCAGGGGATGATTGCCGAGCAGCAGCTCCACCATCGACTTCCGGGCCTGCCGGACCTCATCCGTATCGGTGCTCGCCACCATGCCTTCGGCAATGACCGTGGTGCAGGCGGTCTGAAGCTTCGGCATCTTCTCGACCTTCACCAGGCACATGCGGCAGGCGCCCTGGAGCGACAGTCCTGGGTAATAGCAGAACGATGGAACTTCGATGCCGGTACTCTTGCAAGCTTCAATCAGCAAGGTTCCCGCCGGGGCCGATACCTGTTTGCCGTCGACCGTGATATTTACGAGTTTGGGTGCGTCCGCCATTGGTTATTTCAGGTAAGCCGGAGAATTTTTGATCTCGTCAATCTGCAGCGTGTGCCGTTCAGGGTGAAGCGCAATCAGTAAAATCAGCTGATAACCGTCCAGTTCGCCGAATGAGCTTTCCGCGCTCAGCTTGCGAAAATCGCCCGAGTAATTGCGAACGTGCTCCATGGTGCTGGCGCGAGCCTCCTTGAACGCATGGATGGCCTGTCCGAGGTTCGCAAAGCGTCCCGTGGGGAGCGCCATCGGTGGAGCCTGGCGTTTCTGGCCGCGGTTTACCGCATCCGATTGAAGCTGAATATCCTTCTCGAAGTTCGTCATGACGCCCCGCGGCCACGCGTTTTTCAGCCGGTTGAGCAGTCCGGCCTCCACCAGCGCAACGTGCTCCGCGATCTGAGCAATCGACCAGCCGCCCTCGCCCAGAGAAGCGGTGCCGCGTGCTTCGGTAATATCCGCAAAGGCCTTCAGATATCGCTCCTGGCTGCTTTGCAGGCGCGAGATCAGCGCCTCGCGATCGATATTTGTCTGTGCCACCGCCACGTTGATAAGCCCCTTTACGCCAGCACTGGAAGTAGTTGGACCGCCGCCGGTTCAAACGGGCATGGCTTGCCTTCCAGATGCGCTTCAAACTCTTCCCGGTATTTTTTGACAATGGAGATGGTCGGCATCGCCGCGGCATCGCCCAGCGGACAGAACGTCCGGCCCATCATGTTCTCCGCCAGATACTGCATGTTATCGATGTCTTTTTTCACGCCCCCGCCGGCATGGAAGCGGTTCAGCGTCTTCTTCAGCCAGTCCGTACCCTCACGGCAGGGAATACACCATCCGCAGCTTTCGTGCTGGTAGAACAGCATGATGCGCTGGGCATACTTCACCATGCACGTGGTGTCGTCGAGTACCACCACACCGCCGGAGCCGAGCATGGAGCCCGCCTTCATCAGCGCGTCAAAGTCCATTGCGACATCGCACTCTTCCGCCTTCAATACAGGAGTGGAGGACCCGCCGGGCGTGACCGCCTTAAGCTTGCGTCCTTTCCACACTCCGCCTCCCACATCATTGATAAGGCGCATGAGGTTGTAACCCAGGGGCAGTTCGTAAACCCCCGGACGCTCCAGGTGCCCGCTCAGGCAGAACAGCCGCGTGCCGCCATTTTTCGGCGTTCCCAGGTCGGCAAACCACTGTCCGCCCCCAAGGATGATGTGGGGAACCGAAGCCAGCGTTTCCACGTTATTAATGACCGTGGGCCCTCCCCACAATCCAACCACGGCGGGGAAGGGAGGACGGATTCGCGGAATCCCCCGCTTGCCTTCGAGCGACTCCATCAGCGCGGACTCTTCTCCAACCTCGTAGGCTCCGGCTCCGGTATGCCAGTACACGTCGAGGTCCACGCCGCTGCCCAGGATGTTCTTACCCAGAAAGCCACGGGCATAGGCATCGGCGAGAGCCTTCCGCATGATGTCGACCAGATACCGGTACTCGCCGCGAATGTAGATAAACCCAACCTTGGCGCCCACGGAGAGAGCGGCGATCATCACGCCCTCGATCACTGCATGGGGATCGTGTTCGAGAATCAGCCGGTCCTTGCATGTCCCCGGTTCACTCTCGTCGCCGTTGCAAAGCACGTATTTGGGCTTGGCCGATTCCTTGGGAACGAACGACCACTTCATTCCCGTGGGAAAGCCTGCACCGCCCCGGCCACGCAGGTTCGAGGCCTTTACCTCGTTGATGATGCCTTCGGAGCCCATTGCCAGCGCCTTTTGCAGCGCCTTATAGCCGTCGAGCTCCAGATAGCGGTCAATGTTGGCCGCGCCCAGCCCGAAGCGCCGGGAGACGATCTTCACTTCATCGGGATGTGAGACCAGAGATGCCATGAATCCATTCTGTATGCGAGCGTTTGTTAAGAGCCAGTTCCTATGCCTTGCGGCACGCCTCAAGAACCTCGTTCACCTTTTCCCGGGTGAGATTCTCATGGAAGTCGTAGTTCACCTGCATGGCCGGGGCCCAGCTGCAAGCGCCCAGGCACTCCACCTCTTCAAACGAAAACTGCCCGTCGCTGGTGGTCATCTTGTGGCCGATACCCAGCGTTTTCTTGCACTCCTGGATAATTTCGTCCGCTCCGCGCAGCATGCAGGCAATGTTCCGGCATACCTGCACGTTGTACTTGCCCTTGGGCTTTGTGGTCAGCAGCGAGTAGTAGCTGATTACGTTGCGTACCTCCAGCTCGCTCAACCCAACCTTCTGGGATATGTAGACCACTGCCTCATCGGACAAGTACCCCACTTCGTCCTGGGTATAAAGAAGCATCGGCACCAGGAACGACCGCTGTGTGGGGTATTCCTTCATCTTCTCGGTAAAAAACCTGTCGAGTTGTTCGGAAACGATAGCCATTACCGGTCAATTTCTCCGAGCACAATATCAATGCTGCCGATGGCAGCAACCACGTCCGCAATCAGACGGCCTTCGCACATCGCCGGCAGCAGTTGCAGGTTGGCAAACGAGGGAGACCTCATGTGGACCCGGTAGGGCTTGGCTGTACCGTCGCTCACAATGTAATAGCCCATCTCGCCCCGGGGAGACTCCACTGCCTGGTAGACCTCGCCCGCCGGCACAGTGAAGCCTTCGGTGACGATCTTGAAGTGGTAGATCATCGCCTCCATCTGGGTCTTCATTTGCTCCCGCTGCGGCAACACCACCTTGGGCGCGGCAGCCTTCACCGAACCCCCGGGCATCCCATCCAGCGCCTGCTTCACGATGCCGATCGACTCCCGCATCTCCCGCACCCGCAGGATATAGCGGGAAAACACATCCCCATCCTGCGATACGGGAACATGGAACTTGAAGTTTTCATAGCCGGTATAGGGAGCGTCGCGCCGCAGATCGACGTCTACTCCACTGGCGCGCAGGGTGGGCCCGGTAGCTCCCAGGGCGAGGGCGTCCTCCGCTCGGAGGTGGGCCACTCCCTTGGTGCGCTCGACCCAAATGGGATTGGAGGTGAGCAGATTCTCGTACTCATCCACCCGGCTGGGAAAGATGCTGGCAAAGGCCTTAACTTTTTCAAAAAATCCGAGGGGCACGTCAAGCGCCAGTCCGCCTACACGGAAGTAGGAGGTCATCATCCGCTGGCCGCTTACCATCTCGAAGATGCGAAGCAGCTCTTCGCGCTCGCGGAAGCAATAAAGGAAGACCGACATTGCGCCAATATCCAGCGCATGCGTGCCCAGCCATACCAGGTGCGAGTTGATGCGGGTCAGTTCGTTCAGCATGACACGCAGCCACTGGGCTCGCGGGGGAATCTCCATTCCAAGCAGCTTCTCCACTGCCAGCACATAGCAGAGATTGTTGGTCATGGGACACAGGTAGTCGATGCGGTCGGTGAGCACCACCACCTGCTGGTAGAACTTCGCCTCGCAGGTCTTTTCGATCCCGGTATGCAGATATCCGATGTCGGGCATCATGCGCACGACATTTTCGCCATCGATTTCAAGCACTACGCGAAGCACGCCATGGGTCGAAGGGTGTTGCGGACCCATGTTCAGGATCATCGTCTTATCCTGAGCCAGCTCAGCGGTCGGGGTATGAGTCATGTGCGACATCTAGCGGTAACCCTCCACCGGGAAGTCCTTGCGCAGGGGATGTCCGTCCCAGCTCTCCGGCATCATGATGCGGCGTAAATAAGGATGCCCCTCAAAGCGGATACCGAACAGGTCAAATACCTCCCGCTCGGGAAAGTTCGCCGACGGCCATACCCCGGTAATCGACTCCAGGGAGGGTTCGCTTCCCTCCAGCCGGACCTTCAGGCGCAGCCGCCGCAGTCCGCCGCGCACCGGACCCGTATTGGGGGCAGGCAGCGATACCAGGTGGTAGACCACCTCGAAGCGCGGCTCCGCGGGATACCAGTCCACGCACGTGATGTCGCTCAGGAAGTTCAGTCCCAGCTCCGGATCATCTTTCAGAAAGGCGCAGACGCTGCGTATGAGAGGCGCACCCACCGTAATGCTCAGCTCGTCACGGTCGTATTTCGCTTCCACGACCGCATCCCGCCGCCACGCAAGCAGCTTTGCCACCGGGGGATAGGCCTTCAGTTGTTCCAGATCGGTTACCGCGGGCGTAAGGGGCATCAGCTCTTACCCCCTCCCACCCCCGCCATCTCCTGCTCCGCCATGCGGACAGGGGGGACAATGTCTAATAAAGAGGATTCACCAACACTACTGGCCACCGAGGTCTCCGACCACTCCAGGACGCCCTTCTTCCATAAGTAGAAATACCCCACTAGAAATATCCCCAGGTAAACCAGCATCTCCCAGAAGCCAAACATCTTGAGATCCTTGAGAATGACCGCCCAGGGATAAAGGAACACGGCTTCCACGTCGAAGAGAATGAACAACATCCCCACCAGGTAGAACTTCACGGAAAATCGCTGGCGGGCATCCCCAATGGGATTCATGCCGCATTCATAAGGTTGAAACTTGGCTCGGCTGTAACGGCGCCTGCCCAGCAGGCTCGAAAGCAGCACCATGACCCCCGCAAGTCCTGATGCAACCAGCACCTGAAACAACAATGGCAAGTAGCGGGCGAAGTAATTGTCCGGCATAAGTTAGCTGTATATAATTCGCGGCCAATGATGAGGTAAACATTCGACTATAGTCACTGGCGCGCAACGGTGTCAAGGTATACGCTCCCATTTCCGGAATCGTGTACGGGCAATTCATTCACGGGCAATATATTCGATGATCTTCGGGTTCAACACCGACGTAAGGCTGGGGGAGGTAATCTTCCACGTTCAGAGCGAAGCGCGGCATAAAGAGCTGCTGCTTCAGACCCAGGTCTTCGTCAAGGGGCAATGCATCGGCAAGTGCGCCAGCCCATATCTGGATCCTCCGGCATTGCAGGCAAAAGACCCGGCTGCCGGCGACGGCGAACTGCCATCGAAAGACTTTCCCAAGCAAAACGTTTCCCCCCAGGGTTCACCGCTCGGGGAATTGCCCTCCGGAGATTTGCACACCTCTTCTTCTATCCCCATCCCCGGCTCCCATGGCCTGGAGGAACTCCGGCAGCATGCCGACGAAGAAACACAGCAGAGGCTGAAGGAGCAGCACCGCCGCATCGTGGAAGCCGTTCGCGGGGGAACCCTTCAACAGGAGCTTGAGGCCCATGCGAGTTCAGACCCGTCCCTGAGTTCACTTTATGAGGCGATGACGGCCGACGCAATGGCCCTCCCCGGACCAGCCGGGGCCCCTGACGACGACAACATCCTCGACCTGGGGGATCTGGTCGATTCCGAGAGCCCATCAGGTGAACCAAATGATTCAACCAAACTGAGTAACTTAGGCGAAACGGATAATTTGACCAAACCAGATAACTCAGGCAAGCCGGATAACACGATTGCCGCGGCCAGCGCGCCCGTTCCCTCGAAATTGGCCGCGCCTTTAGCCTCCGGCCTGACAGCCATTGCCGAGGGAGAATCGGCAGGAATCTTCTGCATCGAATGTCTGAATGCCGGCTCGGTTCTCAGCAACGGCGGCATCAAATTCGTGCTCCAGGTTACCCGCGACCGCCAGCCGGT
>DASZRZ010000468.1:0-3291 GCA_035548935.1 Terriglobales bacterium | reverse complement strand
GAGTAGAGGGGTGATAGCCCCTCAAGCCAACTTTTCGTCCCCAAACGGGTCCACATTGCTGCGCGGCTCATAGTTCCGAGCGTAAATTTCCTGCAGCAGCGGCGACGCCTTATAGACTCTCCCCCTGGTCTCTCCCATAGGGGAAAGCAGGCCGTGGTCCACCAATATCCGCAGATCGCGGCTGGCCACCTGCTCCGAGACCTCCGCGGACGTCCGGTAGTGCGACCTGCGTATCTGGTATCCAAAGGCCGCGTCCACCAGCGCCGGGAGGGAGCGCTCGTCAATTTTCCGCGCGCGCGCCAACTGCTCCACTTCATTCCATACGCGCTGCGTCATGCGCGTCCGCTGCACCAGCCACGTTGCCTGCCGGTAGTGCGCCACCAGGTTGAACCGGACCCACTCGCGACAATCGTTTTCCGGATGGAATGCTCCCCTGCCCACCCGCCCCAGCACGTCGTAGTACTCGTCCGTGTAGCGCCCCAGGTATTCTTCAATGCTGCAGAAAGGCGGCTCGACGATCTGTTCGCGGGCCAGGATCAGAGTCTGGAGGCACCTCGCCATCCGCCCATTGCCATCCGAAAACGGATGGATCATCACCAGGTTCAGGTGGCCCATTGCCGCCCGGATCATGGCGGGCATTTCCGGCTTCGCGTTGAGCGACGCGACCAGCTCCGCCATCAGCTCCGGCACCAGCTCAGGGCCGGGGCCTTCGTAGACCGTCTGCTGCTTTCTTTCGTCGCGAACGAAAATCATCCCCGGCCGGTACCTCCCCGGATGTCTTGGGAGGTCATGCTGCATCATCATGAAATGCAAACTGCGGATCAGCCCTTCGCTGTAGGAAAAATGCGGATCGGCGGCAAGTTGCAGCACGTAGGTCATCGCGTTGCGATAGCCCAGGGTGGCTTGCCATGCCGTCTTTTCGGCGGTCAGAGGCTCGTCGTCATCCACCGCCGCCATGGCATCGTCCCGAGTGACGTTGATCCCCTCAATGCTGTTGGAGTGGCGTATATTTCTGACAAGTGTGGCCCTTCGCAATACTCCAAACCAGCGTCCGGGAGTGCTCAAGGCATACTTCAACGACTGCCGCACGGCATCGATTTTCCCAATGACATGAAGCTCATCCGCTATTAAGGATGGGGGCGTGAAAAGCATGGAAGTTTTAAGCTCCGGCAATAATACACTATAATTATGTATTTAATACATTATTATATTAAATTAGTGTGATGGATTATTCTTAGCCTCCGCTTTCCCGCACGGCACCTTCCTCCTCTCCGTTGACATTCCCTGCCATCTTCGCTATCTTCAACTTTTGGCTGTTCTGCAGCTACCCTCCTGGGGATTCCTTGCCTTATTTCAGTAGCTCCGGGCCGAGGTTCGGCTCCGGTTCAAGGCAGCTAGGGTCATCTCAGGCTTCATTCGCGGCTGGTACCCCTGTTACCATGGTTTCCCGTTTTTGATCCGGGAAGCTCCGGGGCCGGTGCGCGTTATTTTTTGGAGAGTTTCAATGTCTACCTATTTCCCCAAGCAGGGGGATATTGTCCGTAAGTGGCACGTCGTGGACGCCTCCGGCCAGACTCTGGGCCGGCTCGCCTCCAACGTTGCGCGAACCTTGTCCGGGAAGAACAACCCCCGTTACACCCCGTTCCTCGATACCGGCGATCATGTCGTGGTCATCAATGCCGCCAAGGTAAAGCTCACCGGGCTGAAGGCGGAGGCCAAGGTCTACCGCCGCTATACCGGATATCCCGGCGGCTTGCGTGAAGAAGAGTTCACCAAGCGCATGGACCGGCGTCCCGAGGCGGTCATCCAGGAAGCGGTGCTGGGGATGCTTCCCAAAACCAAGCTTGGCCGCGCCATGGGCAAAAAGCTGAAGGTCTACCGTGGAGACAAGCATCCGCATCAGGCACAGCAGCCGGTGTCCTTGGCTCTTTAGAGATTGGCTTTTTAGCCATTGTGAGAACGTGGGCCCTTAGGTTAAGGCCATTAAAATCGGCATTCAGAGCGCAAATCGCGCTAAAATTCGCATTACGCCGGAGCCGCCAAAGCGGTTCGGGCTGAAGGACAGAGATGGCGGAACGAGTTGAGTATTACGGAACGGGACGGCGCAAGTCGAGCGTAGCCCGTGTGTTTTTGCGGCCCGGCAGTGGTGAATTCCGGGTTAATGATCGTCCCCTGGATGAGTACTTTGTGACCGAGGCCCAGCGCAATCTGGCCCGCCAGTCCTTCGCAGCCACGGAAACCACGGCCACCTTCAACGTGATTGCCACCGTGTCCGGTGGCGGGGTCAACGGTCAGGCAGGCGCTGTGCGCATGGGTATTGCCCGCGCCCTGTTGCAGTTTAATGTCGAGCTTCGCGGCAAGCTGAAGTCCGAAGGTTTTCTGCGTCGCGATCCCCGCGGTAAAGAGCGCAAAAAGTACGGGCAGAAGGGCGCTCGCAAGCGCTTCCAGTTCAGCAAGCGTTAAGACTTGCATCTCGGGAGCCCGTCACGCGGCTCATTTTGTTGGGCTCACTCAAGTTTGGGTGTCGAGTCCGGGACATTTGTCCCGGACTCGTGCCCTGAAAATGTTGTTAAATCTTTCCCGACCGGACTTTGCTCGGCGGGACGGGAAACTGTAATCCGAAGCGGTTCGTTCCGCGCGCAAGCGTGGCGCCGCCGGGGATGCAATCCAATAAGGGGGTTAATTGGCCACAATCACCATGAAGGAATTGCTTGAGGCGGGTGTCCACTTCGGACATCAGACCAAGCGATGGAATCCCAAGATGAAGGAATACATCTTCGGGGAACGTAACGGTATTTACATCATCGATCTTCAGAAGACACTGAAGATGTTCAAAGAAGCCTCCCGCTTCGTCCAGGAAGCCGCCTCCCAGGGCAAGATCATCATGTTCGTGGGAACCAAGCGCCAGGCTCAGGACGCAATTGCCGAAGAGGCCAAGCGCGCGGGCATGTTCTACGTGAACAACCGCTGGCTCGGTGGACTGCTCACCAACTGGGTCACCGTACAAAAATCCGTAAAGCGGCTCAAGGAACTCGACGAAATGGCCACCGATGGCCGCTACGAGCTTCTGCCCAAGAAAGAAGTCATCAAGCTTGAGCGCGAGCGCAAGCATCTCCAGGCAAACCTGGCCGGCATACGGGATATGACCCGCCTGCCCGACGCGATCTTCATCGTTGACTCCAACAAGGAGCAGATCGCGGTTCGCGAGGCCCGCAAGCTCGGAATTCCGGTTGTCGCCGTGGTCGATACCAACTGCGATCCCAGTGAAGTCGATTATGTGATCCCCGGCAA
>DASZRZ010000467.1:0-14345 GCA_035548935.1 Terriglobales bacterium | reverse complement strand
TTTCCGGAAAGGGGAGCCTGATCGCGATTCCCTATAGCGAGGAATACCGCACCCATCTCACGGATGCAGCCCGCCTGCTGCGCGAGGCCGCCGGGCTTACGGAAAATGCCACGCTCAAGCGATTTCTTTCCACGCGCGCGGACGCTTTCCTCTCCAACGACTACTACGCCAGCGACGTTGCATGGATGGAACTCGATTCTCCCATCGACATCACCATTGGCCCCTACGAAACCTATAACGACGAGCTTTTCGGCTATAAAGCGTCCTTTGAGGCCTACATCAACCTGCGCGACGACGCTGAAACCAAAAAGCTTGAGACCTTTGCTCATGTGCTCCAGGAAGTGGAAAACAACCTGCCGGAAGATGCGCGCTACCGCAACCCGAAGCTGGGAGCCGCCGCTCCCATCCGTGTGGTGAATGAGATCTTTGCCTCCGGCGATGGAGGCCATGGGGTGCAGGCAGCGGCTTACAACCTGCCCAACGACGAGCGCGTGGTGCGGGAAAAAGGCTCCAAGCGCGTGATGCTGAAAAATGTGCAGGAGGCAAAGTTCCGCAGCGTTCTTCTGCCCATTGCCGGGCGGACCCTTGCGGACGGAGCGCTTCCCGACGTGAGCTTCGAGTGGTTCTTCAATCACATTCTCGCTCACGAGCTGATGCACGGGCTGGGACCTCATCAGATCACCGGGAACGGGCGCGCTACCGAACCGCGCAAGGAGCTGCGGGAGCTTTACGGCGCAATCGAAGAGGCCAAGGCCGATGCTACCGGCCTTTGGTCGCTACAGTTTCTGATGGAGAATGCTGCGCGCCTCAACCTCTCCGGCCTGCTGCCCACGGGCGAGGCGGCTGAAAGACGGCTTTATACCACGTATCTCGCCTCCACCTTCCGCACCCTGCGCTTCGGGACCAATGAGGCGCACGGCAAGGGAATGGCTATGCAGTTCAACTACCTGCTCGATCAACATGGCTTCACCGCGCAGCCCGGCGGAACCTTTGCGGTGGACCTTGTGAACATCAAACAGGCCGTCCGCAATCTCACCCACGATCTGCTTACGCTGGAAGCAACCGGCGATTATGCCGAAGCTAAAAAAATGCTGGATACGCTGGGCATCATCCGTCCGGAAACAAAAATTGCGCTCGATAAGCTGCGCGGCATCCCGGTGGATATTGATCCCAGGTTCGTGACCGCCGATGGGCTTTCCCCCGAGCCCGTCGCAACCAAGACAAACTCCGCCCCAGGTTCCGTCCCAGGCTCCATCAACGATAAAAGACACAAGAGGCGGGGTACGCGAGGAGCGTCCGTTAATTAGTCCGGCGGATGGCCTGCTCGCCCTTCAGTTGGCGCAGGAACAGGCGGACGATCATGCCGTCGAATTGCGTGCCGCTGTTGCGCTCCAGCTCGGCCATGGCCTCGTGGGCATTTCGCGCGGGGGCAAACGGCCTTTCGCAGGTCATATTCACGAAGGCATCCACCACGTGAAGCACCCGCGCGGCCAACGGAATCTCTTCCCCTCGCAAACCCGCGGGATATCCACTGCCGTCGAGCCATTCATGATGATGCCTTACCGCGACCTGCATGGAATCGCTGCCGGGAATGCAGGCGAGAATTTCCGCGCTGATGGCGGAATGCAACTTCACCAGCGAGTATTCCTCATGATTCAGGGGACCGGCCTTCGCCAGTATCTTTTCCGGAACGATTAACTTTCCCATGTCATGCACGTGGGCTGCATAGGTGAGGTCGTCCACCTCCTCCGGAGTCATGCCAAGCTCGCATCCCAGAGCCTCGGCGTATTGCGCCACGGTTTCTCCGTGGCCGTGCCCATGGAGTTCACGAAGTTCGCTGGCGTCGCTGAGGGTCCGCACCACGTCCATCATGGCGCTCCGCAACTGCTGGCTGCCGCCGCACATCTTCTTCAGGGTGTTTACCAGCTCCTCCACCGAGTCGGGACCGTTATGTTCGCGCTGCAGAAAACCTTCCACATAGGCCGTCACGAGTTGCCGCTGGGCCGCTCTTGCTTCGCTTCCCGGAGGCGGTTCCGCCGTGCAGACACGGTTGCCGCCGGCATTTTTTGCCAGGTACATACCCGCATCGGCCACCCGGATCACCTCCTCCACGGTTGCGCCGTGCACCGGGAAGCTGCCCACCCCAAAGCTGGCGGTGACGAAGCGCTCCCTCAGCATGGTGTCGTTGGCGATCCAGAGCCGCAAGCGCTCGGAAAGAACCTGCGCCTGTTCCACGCCGGTTTCCGCCATCAGGATGACAAACTCATCCCCGCCGTAGCGCGCAACGACATTCGATTGCCGGCACTTCTGCTCCAGCAGCCGTCCCACGCGAGCCAGCACCAGATCCCCTTCGAGGTGACCCAGGGTGTCGTTCACATGCTTGAACTTGTCGAGATCCACCAGCACCACCGAAAAGCGGCGTCCCGAGCGCGAGGCCCGCTTCCATTCGCCCTGCACAGCCTCGACGAAAAAGCGCCGCGTCTTCAGTCCGGTAAGGCCATCGGTAATCGACTGCTGTTGCAGTCTGCGATAGACAAAGGCATTGTGAAGCGCGGTTGCCAGCAGGTCGGCCAGGGTACGCAAAATCAGCACCTCCTGCTCTTCGAAGGCGTACTCGCGGCTGCTCTCAACGTTCAGGACTCCCAGCAGGCTGTCGCCGTATGTCATGGGAATGCAGAGCACGGAGCGCGAATCGGGCAAAATGCCGGAAGGCTCCGCGCCTTCAAAGCTCTGCACCAGCACGATTTCATTGCTTCGCGCACAACGCCCCAGCAGGCCCGCTCCCAGCGGAACGCGTTTTCCCAGGGCGCTGGCGGTGCTTCCAGCCTCGGCCTTGATTTCAATTTCTTTGGTGGCATAGTCGAGCACGCCAATGCCGATGTGCTCGAAGGCGAAATTCTTCTGCAACTCGGCCACGATCTCGCGCAGCATCTCCTCGGAATCCTGGCTGGAGATGGCCCGCTTGGACACATTGTTCAGGAAGGTGAGATATCGCGACCGCCGCTGCTCCTCCGCGAAGAGCCGTGCATTTTCCATGGCAACCGCCACCTGCCCGGCGGCTGTCTGCATCACCTGAAGGTCGCGCTCTTCGTAGACGAACTCCCGCTCGTAGCTTCGCGCCGCCATTACTCCAATGGCAACCTTATGGCTGAAGATCGGCACACCCATATATGACTTCGCCAGACGGGGCAGCGCCTCCTGGGTCATGCCCAGACGCCCACGAACCTTTTCCATCTCGCTCGCGGAACTGATCAGCAGGGGCTGACCGGTCCTCAGGATATGCGTGGTAAGCGACGGACCAACCTTCCGGGAGCGCCGCGGAACCTGTCTACCTTCGGAAAACTCCAGCTCGAACCGCAGATCTTCTCCCTGCAGAAAAGCGATGTAGAAGGTGTTGGTATCGAAGAGCAGTCCCAGCTCCTTGTGGATCGTCCGCAGCACGTCATCGGGATGCAACTGCGAGCTGACCACCTGGCCGATTTCCGTGAGCAGTTCGTACTCACGTGTACGCCGCCGGGTTTCGTGAACCACGACATAGTTTTCCAGAGTCATCCCGATCTGCATCGCCGTATCCGGCAGCAGCCTTCGGACGGTAGTTCCAAACGATGTGCCGGGAATGAGAATGGCCCCGAAATTATGATTCCTGGTTTGCAGGCTGATGGCGGAGACATCGCGAACGGAATGGTTCAACAAAAGTTCTTTGGCGCGCTCGAAGCCACCGGGAGCGCCGCCCGGCATGGGCTCGGACATCTTCGGCAGGTTGGTGAAGCTTCCCATTCCGCCGTTGCGGTAGGCCATGTCGATCAGGTATTCGCCGGCTCCGCTGTTTTCAAGGCTGGGAATCATCTCTGGATCAAACCCAATCTGCACCGAGGGCAGCACATTCCGCCAGCGGTCGGAAATGCACAGCACCGCCCGCTCCACCCGTGTCAGCGACATGATGCGGCTCAGCAGCTTCTCCATCGCCGGGACCACATCCGCGGGAGTGAGCAGCCGGGTGTTGTCGACTTCCAGCGTTGAAAAAATCAGCGCGTTTTCCTGAACGATGCGGCGCTCATTCTCAAAGAGGACGACCACCATCGCGATGGCGATAATCATCCGCGGCAATGCCGGCAGTATTTGAGCCGCGTCGGTTTCATAAGCCGCAAAAAGCTTGAACTGCCGGGTGGCAAGTAGCGGAGCCCACAGGAGCAGCGAGAAACTCAGCAGGCGGAAGCCAAGCGAGGCGCGCTGCTGCGCGATCCGGTAAAACCGGTACGCACACACGAGCATCAGCACCGCTGCGCCGGTTTCCAGGCGGATTGACCGGAACAGGCTCTGGCTGGGGGCTTCGCCTGTCTGCTGAATGCCATTGGCAATGGCGAGAAAAAGAACGCACGATCCGAGCGCTCCATCGATCCAGTGGAATCCGCGGCCGTCTGCCAGCCGCGTGGAGATGAATATGCCCAGCACTACGGCGGCAAAGAGCAGCCGTTCCAGAAGATACGCGGCAGCACCCCCATGCCCCAACACCTTCCAGATCACAACCAGGTAATAAACGGAGTAGATGGCCCAAACCAGCTGCCAGGCACGGAAGTAAGCTTCCCGGCTCTGCCGGTAGAGGTAGCTGAGCACCAGGTACAGGACAAGGGCCAGCCCACCCCGTACAACCGTCGTTGAAACGAACAAATTCATGTTTGGCCAGAATAGGGCGCAAACTCCGTCGATAGATTCCAGGGTGACTGGCCGGAAACATCGGGCAGCCAGTTGATTGGCAGCCAGTCACGGGAAGACCAGGGCGCGCTCCAGCCTTCCGGGAATCCACGGTAGTGGAGTAGTCCTGTGATTATGTGGTCAGTTCTAAGGCCCGTCAATTGGCGAAAAACCGCTGGATAGCTTTCAACAGGGCTCCCAGGCCCCGGATGGGAGTGATAGCCGCACCGACCCCGGAATTGGCGGCGGCAAGACCCGGTTCCAGTTTGAAAAACAGCTCCATTTTTTGGATCAAAAGCCACAACACTGGATATCATGCGATATCCATGTCTATCATATTAACCCATAAGGAGATAGGGGATTTCCGTTCAAAAAACTGTACGAGGAAATTTTTACCTGCTTCCTCAGGTTGCCTGCGATGGAAAGTATTTAATAGCCTATAAATCAATTATTTACAAGGAATGGTTTGGCGCAGCTCGTGCATGGATAAGGCGTGCATGGATAAGAACTGAGGCTCTTTAGTCCTGTAGTCGTATTGGGGAATGTACAAACTCTGCCTCGGAGAACGCCAGTGCCGGATAAAAAGATCATCATGGTCGCATCCCTTGATGACACATACCGGAAGCCGCTGCTGGAGACCGCAGGCTACCAGGTTCGCCTTGAGCCGACGCTGATGGATGCCAGCAGGGCCATGGCAAGGGAACGCTATGACGTCGTGCTGATCGTGAACGATGGCAATCCCGAAGAGGTGGCGGCCTTTTGCCGCGAAACCAGATTATCGCGGCCCAACATCCGGACGGCGCTGCTGGCCCGATGGGCAGAAAGTATTCCTCAGGATACGCCGGTCGATGTGGTTATTCGAACCCATCACCATCCCGGCAAGTTTCTGGCGGATATTAAAACCCTCGTAAACACTTAAAAAGAAGCCCCAGACCCTCCCGATGGCGCCGAATCTGCCAATCTCATCGCCTCCAACCCACTGAAATACTAATGGTTATTGGTATTAGCTTGCCAAGGTAGTGGGATTTTAATTATTATATTTATAAGTATGGAGAGGCCAAGGTATGACCACTTCGCTGAAACTGACCAGGATTGGTACTTCGACGGGCGCTGTCCTTCCGAAGGAAATGCTTGCCCGGATGAAGGTGGAGAAGGGCGACACCCTCTATGCCATCGAAACGGCGGAAGGTTATCTCATCACGCCCTATGATCCGGCAATCGAAGACGAGCTCAAGGCTGGCCGCGAATTCATGAAGGAATATCGCGACACCTTCAAAGAACTCGCCCGGTGAGTTCGGAACCTCGCTGGATCAGCAAGAAGGCGCTCCTCTTGCTGCATGAAGAAAGCCTTGCGGAATTCGGGGGTGCGCGGGGACTTCGGGAGGAAGGCCTTCTGGAGTCTGCCCTTGCTCGCCCCCGCAATATCTATGCCTATAAGCCGGACGCGACGCTTGCCGATCTGGCAGCTTCTTACTGCTATGGGGTGGCAAAGAACCATGCCTTCGTGGACGGCAACAAAAGAGCGGCCTTCCTGTGCGCCGGTCTCTTTCTGGCGATTAACGGCTATCGCCTGACCGCCTCCCCGATAGACGCCATCAAAACCATTCTTGGAGTTGCTGCCGGCACAGTGTCAGAGCCAGAGCTCGCGCGCTGGATCGCGCAAAACAGCAAACAGCGTTAAGCGGCTTTCGCGCAACGCCGCCTGCTGAGCGATCTCTTCCCTACTCTTCGATTCCGAGCTTCTGGCGGCCTTCGGGGCTGATGCGCTCCGGGGTCCATGGTGGATCCCAAATCACGTTGACGCGGGCATTATTCACTCCGGGCGTGGCCAGAATTGTGGTCCGCACATCCCGGCTGATTTCTGTATGCGAGGGACATCCCTGGGCGGTAAGCGTCATGTTTACCACCACATCTCCCTCATTTTCGATCTGGACCTCGTAGATCAGCCCCAGGTCGACAATGTTCAGCGGAATTTCCGGATCGTAGCAGTTGCGGAGCTTATCCCAGACTTGCTCTTCGGTAACGGGCATGCAGGTATTGTAATCGTAAAAGCGGCCCGCAGGAATCGCGGCAAGGGCCCGCGCTGACTGGAGCGGGCTTACCGGTTCTTTTTCTTCTTCTTTTCTTTTTTTCGTCGGGCAGAAGCCTGTGACCGTTGCCCCGGGGATTTCGGCGGCTCCTGCACCAGCGCGAAGCTTATTTTCTTCTGCATGGAATCCAGCCGGTCCACAAGAACGCGCACACGGTCGCCCAGGGAGAACTTTTTCTGCGTGCGCTGGCCGATAATTTGCCGTGTGTTCTCATGGAAGATAAACCGGTCGCCCTCCAGCGTGGAGAGGGGGACCAGTCCCTCGATGAATAAATCGGTAAGCTCAACGAAAAAGCCGAATTTGGTTACGCTCAGGATCAGTCCGTCGAACTCTTCTCCGATGCGGTCTTCCATGAACTTCATCTTCTTCCAGTCCATGAGTTCGCGCTCGGCATCGTCGGCGCGGCGCTCCGACAGGCTGGATTCATCCGCGATATCCCGCAACTGGTCCAGCGGAATCACCTCGGTGGGCTCCCGGTCAATCTCGGCGGACGCCCTTGCGCGGCGCTGCTCCTCTCCAATTTTGGCCCCGGTTCTTTTAGGGAGACCCCGGTTGGGCGCAGCATTCACTTCCGGGAAAATCTCGTCTTCACCCTTTCTCTTCGACCATGGGCTGGGTGTTTCGCTACCGGCTGGAATGCCCGTGCCCACTCCCGTTTCTCCATCCCGGCGCTCCGGGTTTTCGCGCAGAACTTCTTTGAGAATGCGGTGGACGATCAGGTCGGGATAACGGCGTATGGGCGAGGTGAAGTGCGTATAAGTGGGAGCCGCCAGCGCAAAGTGTCCGGCATTGCGCTCCGAGTAACGGGCCTGCTTGAGGGACCGCAGCATCAGGAAGGAGACAATGCGCTCTTCCGGCTTCCCGGAAATTTTGGAGGCCAGCTTCTGGTACATACGCGGGGTTATGTGAACCTCTTCGGGAACTTCAATGTCCCGCATCTGCGCCCCGCCTCTTCCCGGCACCGTCCTTCCCGGGCCGGAGTAACGCCCTGAGCCTCCCCTGCGCGGACGCCGGTCGTCCGTATACCGGAACTTCTTCACTGGAATGGGGCCTACGCCGAGGGACTATCCAAAGCTGGCGGCAATCTGCTCGAACTCCAGAACCCTCCTGGGCTCTGGCTTTTCATGGATGCGGTAGAGCGACGCCACTGCCTTCTGCTCCAGATAGGAAGCGACCGACTCATTGGCCGCCAGCATGAATTCCTCGATCAGGCGATGCGCAATGTTGCGTTCGGAGCGGACGATGCCCCGCATCAATCCCAGATCGTCGAATTCAATCACCGGTTCGGGCAGATCGAAGTCGATGGAGCCTCGGCGTTCGCGCTTGCGGTTGAGAATCATCGCGAGATTCCGCATTAACTCGAAATTGGCTACAAGGCTGCCATACCGCTCGCGCAGTGCCTCATCCCCCTCCAGCACCTTGTTCACGGCGGTATAGGTCATGCGCTCCGCGGAGCGGATTATTCCAGGAACGATCTCATAGCCTGCAACCTCCCCGTGAGGATCGATCTCCATCACGCAGGACATCACCATGCGATCCACCTGCGGCCGCAGGGAGCAAAGATCGGTCGATAGCTCGATCGGAAGCATGGGAACTGCACGGTCGGGAAAATAGACGCTGGTGCCGCGCAACCGGGCCTCGGCATCGAGCGCGGCCCCTTCGGTCACATAATGGGCAACATCAGCAATGTGAACCTGAAGCTCAAAGCTGTGGTTTGGCAGCTTGCGCACGTACACGGCATCGTCGAAGTCGCGGGCGGTTTCGCCGTCAATGGTGACCACCGGCAGGTCGCGGAAGTCGCGACGGCGGCGCAACTCCTCCGCCGGAATCGAGGAATCAAACTGCCTCGCCTCGTTCACAACCTCGTCAGGAAACCGGTGGGGCAGGTGATACTTGCGGATGACAATCTCAACATCCACGCCGAAATCGTCTTCATAACCCAGAATTTCAATAACCCGCCCCCGGGGATTCTGCGTGGAAGTCGGCCAGTCGGTAATCTCCACGTCCACCACCACATTCTCCAGATCCTCCCAATCGGCGGTTCTGTGACGGACTTCTTCTCCCAGCACACGATCCCGTTCCTGGAATGCCGGTTGCCTGCTCCCTTTCTCGGGATTTTTGCCGACCGCCTCCGGAGGAGCCTCCATTCCGCGGGGAATGATTATCTCCTGGGTAATTTTCTCGTCCATGGGGGTCACATAGTTGTAGCTGTGCCCATAATGAAACAGCCCTACGACAGTAGTGTGGGCGCGGCCAATCACGCGGGAGATGCGGCCTTCGGCGCGGCCCTCGTGGTTTGCCGTTATCTCCACCTGCACGCGGTCGCCGTGCATGGCGGTGCCAATGCCCTGGGGCTTGATGAATATGTCTCCGGTCAGCTGCCGCCGCAGCTCCGCGCTGTCGGGAGTAACGAAACCATAGCCATCCCGATGCATACTGAGACGTCCGACCACCAGATTCCGGGCGGCACTGGGCAGGGCGTACTCGTCGGGACCCAGGCTCTCCAGCTCTCCGCGTTTCACCAGCTCCTGCAACCGGTCGTGGAGTTCGCGGCGCTTCTCGCCATGCACCCCAAGCTCGCGGGCAAGCTGCTTGTATCCGGCAATGCGCTTGGGTTGTTGTGCGATCTTCCGCAGGATGGATTTGGGGTCGAGCATGTTCTCCGTCTTAACCTCTGGGGTGCTGACTGAATGTTATAATCCGCCTATCTCCAGCGCAGAAAATTCTTGCCGGGCCCGCTGATGACAACCTCCAGGTGAGCTATGAAATTTTTCATTGATACCGCGAACGTAAAGGAAATCCGCGAAGCACAGGACATGGGCATTCTGGATGGGGTCACCACAAATCCCTCCCTGGTGGCCAAGGAAGGAAAGCCCTTCAAGGACACCGTGCTTGAGATTTGCGGAATCGTGGATGGCCCGGTGAGCGTGGAAGTGGTCGCCACCGAAATGGCCGGAATGCTCGACGAAGCTGCCGAGTTCGCCACCTGGCACAAGAACGTGGTCATCAAGCTGCCCACCACCCGCGAGGGGTTGAAGGCCTGCAAACGGCTCTCCAGCGAGGGCGTGAAGACGAACCTGACTCTCTGTTTTTCCCCCAACCAGGCGTTGCTGGTGGCCAAAGCTGGCGCCACCTACGTGAGTCCCTTTGTGGGAAGGCTCGATGACATCAGCCACGTGGGCATGGATTTGGTACGGCAGATACTCCAAATCTATCGCAATTACGGATACCACACCGAAGTTCTGGCGGCCTCGCTGCGCCATCCGCTGCATGTTCTGGATGCCGCACTGGCGGGCGCGCATGTGGGAACCATGCCGTTCAAGGTGCTGGAGCTCATGTTCCGGCATCCGCTTACGGACCGCGGCCTGGAACAGTTCCTGAAGGATTGGGAAAAGGTGAAAGATCAAACCCTGGCGCGTTCGACGTAACCTTATTCCGCAACACAATCCGGTTCCGGAAGTAACTTCGCAAAACGTCCGCTACGAGGTACGCTGAAAGGGTTCAAGACTGGGCACGCTGATTGAAATCGCGGATACAGGTTCCGCAACCCACATCGGCTGTTTGAGCGATGGGAGCATGATATGGGCTCGCTGCGGCTTTACCTTCTGACAATCGGAGTTGCTGGAGCAGCCCTCGTTGCTGTTACCAGCATCGCTCTGAGCCGGCGCAAGACCGCCGAGCAGAGGGAGCGCGAGCGCCGCGAACGCCTCAGCGCCATAGGCCGGATCACCGACGGCACGGTAATTGACTTCCAGGAGATGAGCGCGGGCCAGCAGGCCGCGGTGCAGCTCGTCATCTACCAGTACGACGTCGCCGGAGTCTCTTATGAGGCATCCCAGGACGTCACCCACCTGCGGGAGATCGTCGACGTTCACACCTGCAAAATAGGCCTGCCCACATCCATCAAGTACGACCCTCACAATCCCGGGAATTCCATCGTGGTTGCGGAAAAATGGAAAGGGCTGCGACAATAGTTTTGCGGCCTGGACTCCTTCTTCTGGCGATATTCGACCGGTTTCCAGTCCTGGGTTAAAACCGGGTTTAACCGGATGCTTTCTCCACGCGCGGGCTTCAAAACAGCGGAACAGATAAGATAAGCAACTATGTTCAGTGCACCTCTTCCAGTTGCGGCTTTCATCGCGGGCGTGTTGTCATTCCTGTCGCCGTGCGTATTGCCGCTGGTTCCCGGCTACGTATCGATGATCTCCGGCACCACGGTGGAAGAACTCTCCCGCGACCGCGACCGCCTCTTCCGCAAGGTAATGGGCCACTCGCTGATGTTCATCTCCGGCTTCAGCCTGGTGTTCATCCTCATGGGCGCCGGGGCCACCGCCCTCGGCCAGGTGATTGGACAATACCGCAGCACGATCTCCTTCATCGCCGGCGCGGTGATTATCATTTTCGGCCTGCACCTCACGGGACTGCTTAAAATCAAGGCTCTTTACATGGATAAGCGCCTGCACTCGGTGCAGGGCAGCAGCTCAGCCTGGGGCGCATTTGTTGTGGGCTTCGCCTTTGCCTTTGGCTGGACCCCCTGCATCGGGCCCATCTTGGCAACCATCCTTACGCTGGCGGCGGCGGAAGAAACAGCCTACCGCGGCATGGCCTTGCTGGCCGTATACTCGGCAGGACTGGCGGTTCCCTTTCTGCTCACGTCGCTCGGAGTGGATCGCTTTCTCTCCTTCTACAGCCGCTTCCGCTCGCAGCTGCATAAGGTTGAAATTGCCAGTGGGGTTTTGCTGGTATTTATCGGAGTCCTGCTGATGACCAACCGGTTTACGGTCTTGAACAACTATCTGGGATTCCTGAACGATTTCATCGTCAGGACGGAAGGCCAGATCAAGCACTGAGGTATTGGGTGAAGCGCAACGGAATCATCATCGCAGTTCTCATTGTCGTGGTAGCCAGCATGCTCATCGGGGGCAAGTACATGGCCCGGAAGCAGGCAGGAGCCGGCGGACCATTTGGAGCCGGACGCGTGCAAGGCAAGCCTGCGCCCGACTTCGAACTCGCCACCCTCGACGGCAAAAAGGTCCACCTCTCCGACTTCAAGGGAAAAGCGGTTCTGCTCAACTTCTGGGCCACATGGTGTGCCCCCTGCAAGATCGAGATGCCATGGTTCGTCGAACTGCAAAAGCAATACGGGCCTCAGGGCCTGCAGATCATCGGCGTGGCTCTCGACAGCGAGGCGCCTGACATAAAGAAATTTGCCGACGGTCTCGGGGTAAACTACATCATCCTGATGGGCGACGACCATATCGGGAATACCTACGGCGGCGTTCAGGGTTTACCCGCCACGTTTTATATCGGACGCGATGGCAAAATGGTTTCGCGCGTTTTCGGCCTGGCCAGCCATCGCGAAATCGAAGACAGCATTCGGGCGGCGCTCAACCAAGGCGAGCCTGCCGGGGGAAGCGCGGCAGGAGCAAAATGAAGAAACCTACATCCATGGTGATGGCAGCCGGGGTGGTTACGGCAATCTTTCTTGCCGCCTCAACGACTGCCGTTCGCGCCCAAATTCTGGGAGAAGTTCCCCGCGTGCCGCCCGCCGTAAGCGTGGCGGCGATTGAGACCCCAAAAGTTGCGCCCGGCAAGTCCACAAGCGTAGAAATCAACTTCCGGGTGCGTCCCTCATTCCACATCAACTCCAATGAACCCTCCTCGGAGTTGCTGCTGCCCACCGTGCTCAAGCTCAATCCCCCAACGAATGTTTCCGTCGGGCAGACCATTTATCCCATGGGGCGGGAGATGAGTTTCCCCTTTGCGCCCAAGGAAAATCTCAGCGTTTATACGGGAGACTTTTCGCTCACTACGAAGGTCATGGCGGCGGCGAACACACCTCCGGGAAGGTATCGTGTCCGCGGAGAGTTGCAGTACCAGGCCTGCGACGATCGCGCCTGCTACGCTCCCGTGAAACTTCCGGTTTTGTTCGATGTTGCCATTAGCCGTCCTGCCCGCGCGCGACGCCGCAACCCGCCTCAGAGTCCCAACGCACGCTGAGCGCAACCAACCGTCTTAGCTTTTTGTCCGTTGCAGTTCACGATAGGCGTCGCTCTTGCTGATGCCCATTTCGCGCGCTACCCGCTTCAGGGCTGTTTTCTCATCCAGACCCTCGGAGGCCATCATCTCTTCCACGCGGCGGCCTACACTGATTGCCGGTTGTGCCGCCTGCGGCATTTGCTCGCATTTGGAGATCAGCAAGGTGATCTCGCCCTTAAGCTCACGCGCGCGCGCGATTCCAAGCAGCTCACCGGCGGTCCCGCGCAAAAATTCCTCATGCAGCTTGGTTACTTCACGCGCAAGCACCAGGCGGCGGCCCACTCCCAAAACCTCGGCAATGTCTTCCAGTGATTCCACGATTCGGTGCGGTGACTCGTAAAAAGCCTGGGTAAAGTCCGCGGACGCGATGCTCTCCAGCAGCTTGCGGCGTTGCGCGCGCCTGGACGGAAGAAAGCCCCCAAAGTGAAACGCATCGGTTGGCAGCCCGCTGGCAACCAATGCCGCCAGAAATGCCGAAGGACCGGGGATGGGGATCACCTGAATTCCCCGGCTCACCGCCAGCGCAATCAGCCGGAATCCCGGATCGGAGATACCCGGCATTCCCGCATCGGTCACCAGCGCCAGTTGCTGGCGTGGTTTGAGATTCTCGATCAGCTCCGTCGCCCGCTCCATTTCATTGTGATCGTGGTAGCTGACCGTGCGGGTTGAGATGCCGTAATGGGTAAGAAGCTTTTGTGTATGGCGGGTGTCTTCGCAGGCGATAAGGTCGGCTTCCTTCAGAATTCGCAAACCCCGCAGACTAATGTCCTCAAGATTGCCGATGGGGGTGGCAACCACGTAGATCCTGGCTCCGGCATGGTCTTCTAATGCAGGGCCCTCTGCAGCATGATCCTGAATATCTGCGACGGGCTCGGAAGCTTGTCCGTCATGGTCGGGAATCTCCACGCGCACGAGTCTAGCACTCCCGGTCAGCGCCCTCGCCCACAGCGCGCCCTTCGCCTCCCTATTCACGCCAACAATGCAAATTAACGCCCTCAAATTGACGCTATTGCGCGGCGGACCCTACAATCGCTGTATAACTAATCAGAGGAACTGTCTACGTGCCGCTTTACGAATATCAGTGCCCGGATTGTGATCACCGTTTTGAGCGGTTGCAGAAATTCTCCGATCCCCCGGTGACCAAATGCCCGAAGTGTGGAGGAGAAAAGGTTTCGCAGTTGGTCTCTGCTCCTTCCATTCAGTTCAAGGGAACCGGGTGGTACGTTACGGATTATGCCGGCAAGTCTCCCAGCGGAGGCTCGAAGGGCAGCGACTCCAACTCCAACTCGTCGGCAAGCGGAGCAAAAGAAGGCGCCAGCTCCAAAGCCTCCGAATCTAGTTCGAGTGAGGGCGGGAGCTCGGGGAAATCCGGGGGATCCTCGTCTTCGGAATCCCGATCTTCGGAATCCAGATCGTCGGAATCTACATCTTCCGGATCTTCATCCTCGGGATCCACGAAGTCTTCGGATACGAGTTCCTCTAAGACTTAGAACCTGGCAAGCCTCAACTACCCGCCAAGCTTTA
>DASZRZ010000466.1:0-3465 GCA_035548935.1 Terriglobales bacterium | reverse complement strand
GCGATTCGGGACGCAAATAAGCGGCGCCGCGCATTCCCGCGGATGAGGTCGGCAGCGCTCCCATAATTCCAGGCCTTGCCATAATTATGCTGCCGCCGGTTCCTCGGAGCGACCGGCGGATCGAGGTGCTGAGGGTGCCGCTGAAAAGATGTCTTCCACTGGAAGAGAGGGGTGAACATTCCGCATGGCCGAAGGCATGAACCGGCTGAAGCTGAGGACCGCATCGCTCGAAGAGCCATAAACCTCAAAGAGCCTGCCGGTACGAGTTATCTCCAGTAACAGCGACATCTGGGAAGAGAGTGAAGAGAGCTTTAAGTCTCCATCGCGGCGCATGACCATTTTGAGGCAGCGCAATAGAAGATCCACGCCTGCGGCATCAATCTCGACCACTTGAGAGCAATCGAAAACGACCTGTGGCCGGTCGATACCGAGGAAGGGTTCAATTTCATGCATGAAGGCGCGAGCTTCGCGGGCTCTTAGCCGCTCGGGCATACGCTTAACTAATACGGGCCTAGTCGTTTCCATATCTCCTCGCAACAGCCACTTCGGCCAGGTCGGGTGAAATTTGATTCAGGGATGATGAAGCGGCGGCCTGCCGACGATCCGGGTGATCCGCGGACACGGTGGATGGCTGCGCCTCCGACGATGGGTACACCGTCCGGCGTGCACCATTCCTGAAAGAAAAAAGGTCATGGAGCAGTTGTGCCGGAAGGTGCGTGGCGAAAGAGATCAAGCCATTGAGCAGGCGCATTGGGGCGTGAGGTGAAACGGAACTGAGCAGGCGCGAATCGCCTATCTCCAACTCGGCGTTATGGCGAATGCTCATTATCCTGCCGTGTCCTGCGACCACGTGGTTCATCTCCAGCCCGGGGCCAACGCGGGAGTAGGGGAGCAGGGTCGAGTTCTCGATGGCGGTGCTCTGCGAGACGACTGCATGATGTTCGACGGAGCTGCAGCGCGTGACGACCGCGCCGGACAGGAGCTGGGAGCGTTCGCCGATGAATGCTGGAGCCACGATTCGGGCGCCGGGATGAATGCGCGCATTGCGACCGATCCATACCCCGGGGTGAAGCTCGGTTCCGTGAGGCTGGAGGGGGATTTTCTGCATCAGCGCATCACTGGCAAGCTGCCGCAAATCCTGCGCATTCTCCAGGCGGTTGATGTATCCACGGAACACATAATCCTTACAGGGGGTGCGAGTCTGCTGGAGGAAATGGCGGAAGAGAAAAGCAGCGTCGTTCCTTCGATTCGCGCTGATGGCAAAGACATTGAGCGGCAATCCATTGGAGTCCACCGTGGCGGTGATCCGGCATTTTTGTTCGTAGTGGTGGGCAAGTAAGTCCTGCACATCGAGATGCAGGTACGCCCCCATTTTTAGAACCAGAACCTCGTCAACGCCCGCCTGGACGAAAGCGGTGAACACATTTTCGGCGGCGCGCCAGAAATCGAAGGGCCGGATGCGGCGCCAGGTTACCTTGGCATGGGATGAGGCAGGGGAAAGCGATAATTCAGGCTGGGGATATTCGCTGACTACGGCAATATCTTTTACCGACTGAGACCAGAGCAGGTCCGCCATATGGTGCAGCGGTGGGCGGCCTAGTACATGCTGCATGGGAATCGGCGCCGCGGAGAGGAAGCCCTTCCGCGAGGAAATTTCCGCGGTTGCTCCTGGCGAAGTTTCCGAAAAGCCGCCAAGAAGAAGAATTGCAGCTACCTGCACCCTAGCCTACCTTTCCACCGAACAGTCCTGACGTGAAGCAATCGATTAAGCCCATGTGCCAGGCCCGGCAATCGCTTCCGGGCAAGCCCTGAATATGAGATGCAAGTTTCTGCAGGCTGGCCAAGCCCGTTTTGAAAAATGTGGCGTTCCGCGCGAGGTTCAGCAGTGGGTACGGGAGTACTTAAATATGGATGAGAATTACCAAAATTGCGAAGAAGGGAGGACGAATGGATTTAACGGCCCGGATTAAGGCTTGCGCGCTATAGCTACACGAGGAATGCCCTGGAGATCGGCGACAAAAGAGACCTCTGACCACTGTTGGAGTAGAGCTGAAACCTCAGCCTGCTGGGTGTAGCCGATTTCCATGACCAGCCAGCCACCTGAGCGCAGGGCGCTGGCAGCTTGCGGAATCAACCGCCGGTAGATTTCCATTCCCTCCTGTCCACCAAAGACGGCGACGTGAGGTTCAAAATCCCGAACCTCGCGTTGAACCTTGCTGGCCTCTCGCTCGCCAACGTAGGGAGGATTGGAAACCACAAAGTCCAGGTTGTGGAGGTTCAAGCCGGCCAGCAGGTCGGCTTGATGCAGGGTCAGCCGATTCTCCATGTGAAAGCGAAGAGCATTGGCGCGGGCGACATTGAGCGCGTCGAGAGAGATATCGGAGGCGTGGATTTCAGCCTGCGGTAATTCGTGAGCCAGGGCGAGGGCAATGCATCCGGAGCCGGTTCCAACGTCGATGAGACGGGGAATCCCCGGGCCGGACGCGATGTGAGCTTTTGCGAGATTGAAGACGGTCTCCACCGCGTGCTCCGTTTCGGGACGGGGGATTAGCACGGAGGGGTTGACGATGAGATCAAGGCCCCAGAATTCCTGATGTCCCGTGATGTATTGCGTGGGAGTGCCGAGGGACCGCTGCTCCAGTGCGTCCTGATAACGCTCGGATTCTTCGGCACTCAGGTTGTACTCGGGATGGGTGTAGAGGAAGGTCCGGTCCCGGCCCAAAGCGAACATAAGAAGCAGTTCGGCATGGCGTTGCGGCGAGCCGATGCCGGCAGCCTGCAACTGCGAAACCGCCGCACTCAACGCCTGGGATGCCTGCATGGTCCGAGGTTAGCAGAAGCCAGTCCGCGCAAGGAATCAGTGGTCGTAGTGCAGCAGCGAAAGAACTTCATAGCCCGCCAGCTTGTCGCGGCCTTTGAGGAAGTCGAGTTCCACGACGAAGCTAAGGCTCTCGACCTTCCCACCAAGAGACTCCACCAGTTTGACGGTGGCTAACGCAGTTCCGCCGGTTGCCAGCAGATCATCTACGATCAGCACGCTCTGGCCGGGTTCGATGGCGTCTTTGTGAATTTCGAGAGTGTCCTGCCCGTATTCGAGATCGTAAGTCCAGCTGGCGGTTTGGCCGGGAAGCTTTTTGGGTTTGCGAACTGGCACGAAGCCGGCATTGAGCCGGTAGGCGAGCGCGGGGCCGAAGATGAATCCGCGAGCTTCGATGCCGACGACAACATCGACGCGGCGGCCAAGGTAGCACTGTCCCAGGCTGTCGATGAGCTTGGCGAAGCCGAGCTTGTCTTTGAGCACGGTGGTGACGTCGTAGAAGAGAATGCCGGGCTTGGGGAAGTCCGGAACTTCACGGATCAGTTTTTTGAGGAAATCACCATCGGAGGCAGCAAGCTTGGCCTGAGGCATCGTTCACCATGTTCCTTCTATACGAAATGTTTTCAAATCCGGCACCGGATTCGAGG
>DASZRZ010000465.1:0-2025 GCA_035548935.1 Terriglobales bacterium | reverse complement strand
CACTCCTATTACCGCCAGCTCCGGCTCATTCACCAGCACCTTGGCTGCGACCCCGCCAAGATCACCGAAGCTCAGCTCCGCGATTATTTCCTTTTCGTCAAACTCAGGAAACACTGGAAACCCAAAAGCATCCGGCAATCCCTCGCCGCCGCCAAAATGTGTTTCGTCGATCTCCTCGGCAAACCACAGTGGAACGTCTTCTCCCAAATCCGCACCAAGGACCACGACACTCTGCCGGCCGTGCTCACCCGCCAGCAGGTCCACGATCTCCTCGCTCACGTTCGCCTCCGCCGCTATCGCACCCCGCTCAAGCTCATCTACTGCTGCGGCCTGCGTTTAAGCGAGTGCCTCGGCCTGACCATTCACGACATCCTCGGCCGGGAGAACAAACTCCTCATCCGCCACAGCAAAGGTGCCAAAGACCGCGTCGTGCCGCTGCCCACCTTGATGTATGAAGAACTGCGCCGTTACTGGCGTTTTCACCAGCATCCTCTCCTGATTTTTCCCAACGCCGGCCGCGGCGACCACGACCTTAAATCCCTGGCCCGGCGCATGCACGAGGCCAAGTACCCCATGCCTCACTGCTCCTTGCAGCGGCTGCTGATCATCGCCCGTAAAACGCTCAACATTCCCGCCGCCTCCGTGCATTCGCTCCGTCACAGCTTCGCCACGCATCTCCTGGAGGCAGGCGCGCATCTGCGCACGATCCAGGACCTGCTCGGTCATAAACAGATCACCAGCACCATGGTTTACCTGCATTTGACTCACCAGAGCACGTGCGAGGCGCTCCGCCTCATGGACGAGCTCTGCCGAGCGCTGCCCCGCTAAACCAAGCTCCCTCTCAGCTCCCGTGTCCGACCGCCCGACCGTCCTGGCGGCGTTGCGGCGTTTTCTGCCGGAGTTCCTGCAAACCGGTCCTCCGCTTTCAACGCAGCAACGCCGCGCCATCTGGGCCATCACCCATTGCCGCACCGCGGCGTTGGGCGGCAAAGCTTTTGCCTGCAAACCATGCAAGCAGGTCCATTTCGCCTACCACTCCTGTAATCATAAGGCTTGCCCGCAGTGCGGTGCGCTCGCCACTCATCACTGGGTTCATCGCGAATTGGCCAAGCTCATCAACGCTCCCTACTTCCTGGTCACCTTCACGTTGCCTGCGGAACTGCGCGGCTGCTTCTTCGGCCCCCATGCCAAGCAAGCCTACGACCTGTTCTTCACCGCAGTGATGCGCGCCCTGAGCGAAAAACTCGCTGCCGACAAAGCGCTGCGTGCCGCCATCAGCGGGTTCACCGCCGTGCTCCACACCTGGAATCAGCGATTGGAGTTTCATCCACACATTCACTGTCTGGTCCCCGGCGCCGGACTCGATGCCAAGGGCCAGTACGTGCAGGTGAAGAAACCCGACTTCCTCGTCTTCCTCCCCCACTTGCAGAAAGCCTTCCGCCAGCACTTCTATCGGCTATTGAAAGAACAGGAGTGGCAGGTGGATCCGGCAGTTTGGGGCAAGGACTGGGGCGTGCACATCCAACCCGCCGGCTCCGGTGCTCCGGCGGTGAAATACCTCGGCACCTACGTCGCCCGCACCGCCATCAACGATGCGCGCCTGCTTGCTCTCACCGATGATTCCGTCACCTTCCGCTGGAAAGATCGCTCCGATAAGAACCGTACCAAAACCATGACGCTGCCAGGGATCGGGTTCGTGCGCCGCTACCTGCGCCACGTTTTGCCCCGCGGGCTGCGCGCCATCCGCTATTACGGCTTCTGCCATCCCACCGCCACAGCCAACCGGCTGCGCGTCCAACTCCACTCGGGCAAGATGGTCGATTTCGCTCCGCCTACCCCGGAGGAGCGCCCGGCACCGGCTTGTTCCTCTCCGCTCTGCCCCAAGTGCCGCCAGCCCATGCAGCTTATCCTGTCCCTTAGCCCGTGGCAAAAGTCGCGCGGCCCACCGGTCCGACCGCCATGAAAACCGCATTCTCGATCGGTCTATGAACAACGCGTGCGAAAAGAACAGAGCATCCGACGTGC
>DASZRZ010000464.1:0-6650 GCA_035548935.1 Terriglobales bacterium | reverse complement strand
CGCAATGGCGCCAGTCAAGGCGTACCGGCAGAGGCCGCTACCATGGCTTCCAACCTGGCTTCTAACCAAGGTCCGGCTTCCAACTCGAACCCAGTCTTTAATTCCCTGTGGACCACAGGGATGGTGACGGCCGGAGCCCCGGCAAATATTCCCGGGCAGCCGGTGTGGAAGATCTCTTCGGCGGGTACCTTGCAGAAGTCAGTCGATAGCGGACGCACATGGGACGACCTGGCACTGCCCCCGGGTGCGCGGCTCAGGGCCGCAAGCGCCGTGGGCGATCAGGTTTGGCTCGGTGCTTCCGGCGCGGTGCTCTACCATTCCACGGATGGCGGCAAGCAATGGATGCGCGTGATTCCCTTTGCCCGGGGAACACAACTCTCAGGAGAGGTTCTTGCCATCGAGTTCGCCGATCCGCAACATGGATCGGTGACCACCAGCACGGGATCACGCTGGACGACTCTCGATGCGGGACGCACCTGGAACGTGCAGTAAAAAAGACCGGCGCCATTCCGCAACATAATTCACAGCAGTAAATCTGGGTAAATCCAAGGTCCTCGCACTACGCGGGGACCTTGTTGCCTGAGCGCCCGAGATTCTTTCCCTTCCTACTTTTGCTTTTTCATACATGCCTGATTCATACACCCCTGGGACATGCTGAATGGCGAGGCGACAAAAAAGACAAAGTGCTCATCTATCTCAATAGGCACTCATGACTGGAACAGGATGCCAGGAGATATCAATTTTTATCTTTCCGCTATGTGATCTCTGCTTTCGCTGATACAGTACGGCGGTCTTTGACTCTCCTTGAGCCTCTGATCCCTAGGCGCGAGACCGTTCCCGGAGAGTGAATATCCAGGTCCAATTTTAGCCAGCCGCCAGAGATAGAGGAGCAGCATGAAAGTACACCTGATCAATCCCAGCGATACCTCGTTCGGGACCGCTGTGGTTACACCCCGATGGCTGTATGTGCTGGCTGCCGCAACGCCGCGCTCCTACGGCGACCCTGTGCTTGTGGATGAAGGACTGGAGCGTACGAATACCGCCGCCATCGCCCCCGGCGACGTGGTTGGCATTGGCATTCACACCACCAACGCCTACCGTGGATATCAACTGGGGAATATGGCGCGGGCGCAAGGGGCGTACGTGGTCTATGGCGGAATCCACGCCACTCTCTATCCGCAAGAGGCGATCGAACTTGGCGGAGCCCATGCCGTGGTTCAGGGCGATGGCGACCTCGTATGGCCTAAAGTTCTGGAAGATTGCGCCAAAGGAACACCACTTGCCGTGTATTCCGGCGGCCGGATTGAAGCGGGCGATTTCGCGCCCGCACGCTGGGAGCTCATCCCCAGGAAGAAATACATGTGGGCTTCGGTACAGACGGTGCGTGGCTGCCCCAAGCATTGCTCCTTCTGTTCCGTCTGGAGAACCGATGGCCAGAAGCCCCGGCAGCGGGCATCGGATTCCGTGATCAAGGAATTGGTGCAACTGCGCCAGCTCGGCTTCCGATATATCGTGCTTGCCGACGACAATTTCTATCCCGTAACGCTGGAGGATTTGCGGCTCGCCTCGCAGCAAAAAAACCAGGCGCGGCTAAACCAGCTGAACTCCCTGCGGCAGGAGCGCTTTGAACTCATGTCGCGCATGGCCATGCTTCCTTCCGACATGATCTTCTTTACCCAGATCACCATGGAAGCCACCGAGGACCCGGAGTTCCTGAAGGCGATGCACTCGGCGCGCATCCGGGGTGTGCTGGTGGGAGTGGAAGCCGTGACTCCGGCGGGACTGAAGGATGTCTATAAGGACTTCAACACCGCCGGTGAAAACCTGGTCGATCAGCTGCAGCAGTTCCGGCGGCACGGCGTTTATGTCCTGGGATCGTTTATCTTCGGCCTGCCGAGCGACCGCCCGGAAACCTTCCAGGCTACGGCCGATGTTGCCGGACGCGCTGGACTCGCCTTTGCCCAGTTCGTAACCCTCACGCCGTTTCCGGGCACAGTGGACTTCAATCACTGGGAGGAAAAAATTGCCGGCAAAGAGGAGAAGATTGCGGGAATACCGATTACCCGGCGCTGGCTTATACCACCAGCACTGCGTCCCAAGATTTATTGGCCGCATCCCGTGATGTCGGGCGAGGAGATACGCCGGGAGACACAGGCGGTGTGGGACAAGTTTTACAGCTGGCGCTCGATCTGGCAGCGGTCGAACTTTATCCGTTCCAAGGCCGGACGGCTGGCATTCCTGCTGATCTCACGAATCTACCGCCACATGTATGCCGATACCGGAATCGCCACCGACAGCGCCCGCGTCGCCTGGTCCACGCGCTGGACACGCATTCTTGCCAAACCCTGCCAGATGCTATTCGCCGGACGGCCTATGCCGGACCTGACGGTACCTGACGCCGAAATGGGATTCCACGCTCCGGTCTTCCTCGACCAGAAGGCGACGACTGCCTGATTGCGGAATGCTGATTAGATATGGATGAAGGACAGATAACAATTACCTTCCGACCGACAGCCGCCATTTCGCATGGAGCCAGATCAGAAAGCTGATTGCGCACAATTCCAGAGGGCCGGGATTATCGGTGAGCTTGCTCACGCGAAGGATCGGTGAGGTGAATACCCGGAAGCTCCAAACAATGGCCCCCCCAGCGAGCAGGCAGGCAAACCGCTCTTCCAGCCATACCGGTATCAAAGATCTGGGAGTGGGGGCAACTTCGACCACAGGATAAACAGCCGGCCCGTGAGTTTGGTAGCCTTCGCGCTCTTCCGGCCAGACTTCCGACTGGTTAAAGGATGGATTCAGCTTCACTTTCATTGGATTCACCAGCCATTCTGCTTGATTGGGCTCTGCTCCAAGAAGTTACCTTCGCTGGTGAACAGAGGTGTGGGTGGCTCCAGAGTTAACGCTGGCGGGCAGGTGCTCCCCAATCCAACGCTCAAGCTGAACCTGCGCGCTCTCGGGAACGTGAACGAATCGCACTCCCACCTGCTTCTCCATCCCCACCCATGCGACTTCGCCTTCCAGCGTGAGCGGAAGAGTCTGCCCGGGCAGGGTGAACCGTATCCGCAGAGGACCATGTGGCAGCGTTGGACGAAGCCATTGCAGACACATTCCTCCAGCGCTTACGTTGGCAACCATTGCGGGTAATTCCTGAATGCCGAAACCAACCACACCCAAAGCCTTGACGCTATGGCGCACATAACGCATATGCCCGTTCACAATCATGTTGTTTACGGCGCGTAAAAACTGCGCGACCCTGCCGGAATTCAAAGGCTTCCAAAGTACAAAATCGGTTCCGAAGCTGTAACTCTGAGGCTGACGCGCCTTTGGCTCGAGCATGGAAACAACCAACTGGTGCCGGTGGGTAGCAATCTCCCGCAAGACGGGAAGCAGCGCCAACCCTTTTTTTATTGTGCCGGGATCAACGATGATGACGTCAAACCTGCGCTTGCGGGCGCTTGCCAGGGCTTCCACCACGTCGGAGTAGGATTCGAGCGTGGTCTGGAATGGTTCCAGCGCCTGCTCCAGCACGCGCACGGCCTGATCTTCCGACGTAACCAGAAGCGCTAGCATCACGTACCTATATTAAGGTTATGACGGAGGTCCAACGACATTACGGAGGTGCTGCTTCTCCGGCGGGAGGCCTTATTCAGGCTCTCCTGCTTACAGCGGCGCTGACCGGCTGGTAAGCCTTTTGAGGGCGGTAATCAGCGCATCGATTTCCGCATAGGTATTGTAGAACGCGAGCGACGGACGCACGGTGCTTTCAACACCAAAGCGGCGCAGGATGGGCTGGGCACAGTGGTGACCGGAGCGTACCGCAATCCCTTCCCGGTTCAGCGCTTCGCCCACATCCTCCGTGCGGTACCCGTTGAGTACAAACGAGAGCACGGATGCCTTTTCCGGAGCCGTACCGATCAACCGCAATCCCTGAATTTCCTTAAGGAGCCGCGTGGCATACTGCAACAGGTCGCACTCGTACCCGGCGATGGCGCTCATGCCCAGCTTGGAAACGTAATCGATCGCGGCGCCCAAACCCACTGCATCGGCAATATTTCCGGTTCCGGCTTCGAATCGTAAGGGGGAATCCTGATAAGTCGTGCGGTCAAAGGTCACGTCCTTAATCATGTTTCCGCCGCCCTGCCAGGGCTGCATCTGATTGAGCACTTCTTCCTTACCGTAGAGAACTCCAATGCCGGTGGGTGCAAAGACCTTGTGGCCGGAAAATACATACCAATCAGGATTTAAATTCTGCACATCGACCGGCATGTGGGAGACCGCCTGCGCTCCATCGAGCAGGACCTTTGCCCCCGCGCCGTGCCCCATCTCGATCATCTGCCGGGCAGGCGTAATGGTTCCCAGGGCATTCGAGACATGGGTAAACGAAACCAGCTTTGTTTTCGGACCCAGCAGCTTGCCGTACTCCTCGAGCAAAATCTGCCCGGAGTCGTCGACTGGAATCACCCTGATCCGCGCACCCTTTTCATTCGCCAGTTGCTGCCACGGAACAATATTGGCGTGGTGCTCCAACCAGCTGATGACAATCTCATCATCCTTTCCGATGTTCTGGCGTCCCCAGGTTTGCGCCACCAGGTTGATCGCTTCGGTGGCCCCGCGGACGAAAATACATTCATTGACGGATGAGGCATTTAAAAACTTCCGCACCTTCTCGCGTGCCTGCTCATAGGCATCCGTGGCGCGGGCGGCCAATTCATGCGCGGCACGATGGATGTTGGAATTTTCGTGCTCATAGAAAAACTTGAGCCGGTCAATCACGGATTGCGGCTTTTGGGTGGTGGCAGCGTTGTCGAACCAGATAAGCTGGCGGCCATTGACTCTCTCCTGCAGAATCGGGAAGTCGCGCCGTACCTGATTCACATCAAAGCCAGCGCCCGAGGAAATAGGCGGCAGACCCGATTCGAATCCTGGCAAGAAGCCCGGAGTTTCCGCTCTGGGACCTTCGAGGAAGTAAAAGAACGGAGCCGTGCCAGCCTGCGCAAGAGATTGTGCGGAAGTGACGAAATCTCGCGCGGCCGCGGGCAGCAAAGACCTGAGTTCTTCTTCGCCAGCCAACTCGATGGAGGATGGCTGAGTGGCCGCCAAGGGAACCGAACCACCCAAATCCTCAGGAATGGGGCTTATCCCTCCGCCCGATTCTCTTCCCGGGGGAGTGAAGCCTCCCGGGGGCGCGGAGAAATATTCGTTTGCCAGGCGTTGCAGAGTTTCAACGTCGGGCCAGCCTTCTGGGATACCAGGCTTACTTGTACTCATGGTATTTGCCCGTCTCCACTTCTTCCAGGACGCCGACAGCGTCTTCCGTCAATACCGCCAGAGAGCAATAGAGGGAAACCAGGTAAGAGGCGATGGCGCGATGATTGATTCCCATGAATCGCACTGAGAGCCCGGGGCTTTGCTGGCCGGGAAGATTGGGCTGGTAAAGACCCACGACGCCCTGCCGCCGCTCCCCGGTCCGAATGAGGAGAATGCGCGTCTTGCCACCCTTGACCGCAACTTTATCGGAAGGAATCAGCGGCACTCCCCGCCATGTGAGGAACTGGGAACCGAATAACGATACGGTGGGCGGAGGTACGCCGCGGCGGGTGCACTCCCGTCCGAATGCGGCAATGGCAGCGGGATGAGCGAGGAAAAAACCGGGCTCTTTCCAGACGTAGGTCAGCAGTTCGTCGAGATCATCCGGAGTGGGCGGACCCTGCCGCGTTTTGATCCGCTGCTTGGCAGCAACATTGTGCAGCAGTCCATATTCCTTGTTATTGATCAGCTCGCTTTCCTGGCGCTCCTTGACGATCTCAATCGTCAAACGCAGTTGCTCCGTAATCTGGTTGTACGGAACGCTGTAGAGGTCGGAGACGCGGGTGTGAACATCCACCACCGTGTTCACGGCACTCAGCATGTACTCGCGCGGATTTTCCTCATAGTCAACATAGGTCTGGGGCAATACGCGCTCGTCCCTGTCGGAGCAATCCACGATCACCTTGGACTCATCCTTTACACGGTTCAGCCGGTAGATGCCCGCTTCAACCGGTACCCACTGCAATAAATGGGTCAACCAACGGGGCGTAATCCGCGCCATCTGTGGCGGGGTCTTGGTGGCATTCGCTAGTTGCCTTGCTGCTGCGTCACCAAGTGCAGTTTGCTGTAAAGGTTCGTCGGGCATTCCAGGTCTCCTGAGTGGCTCTTAATAAGACTACTAATTCACTAGACAATATAGGGTATGCGTTCGATGTTTCACAACTGAAAAAATCTCTTTTTTTTAAGTTCGAGCGCGGCGCTGGAATCAACGGATTTCCCAGGCACCGCGCTCGTAGTTGGAGGCTGAAGGTTAAAAGCTAATGACGAGGTTACCGTTAATCGCGACCGTGATCTCGATCGCGGTCGAAGCGATAGTCATTCTCGCGTCTACGATCGTGACCGGAATCATCGTCATCATCGTCAATCCCACGACCCTCATGATTCTTTTCATGAAGAGCCTTCCTCAGCACCTCTGCCGCGACTTTGCGGCCCAAACGCTGTCCCTCATGATTGGCAAATGAATAGTGGATCCCACCGTAGATGCGGCTCAATCCATTTTCCTCCGCGATCTGCGAAATTCTGGTCACTGTACGGGGAGGCTCGCCAGCGGTGGTGGTATG
>DASZRZ010000463.1:0-7034 GCA_035548935.1 Terriglobales bacterium | reverse complement strand
TGTCCGGGACACGCGGATTACATCAAGAACATGATCACCGGAGCGGCGCAGATGGATGGCGCGATTCTGGTGGTGGCGGCGACGGATGGCCCGATGCCGCAGACGCGGGAGCACGTATTGCTGGCGCGGCAGGTGGGAGTGCCCTACATCGTGGTGTTTTTGAACAAGTGCGATGCGGTGGACGATCCCGAGCTGCTGGATCTGGTGGAGCTGGAGGTGCGCGAGCTGTTGAAGAGCTACAGCTTCCCTGGGGACGATCTGCCGGTGGTCCGTGGATCGGCGCTGGGAGCGTTGAACGGAGAGGCGCAGTGGGAGGCGAAGATCGACGAGCTGATGGATGCGGTGGACAAGAGCGTACCGCAGCCGGCGCGCGATCTGGACAAGCCGTTCCTGATGCCGATCGAGGATATTTTCTCGATCTCCGGACGGGGCACGGTGGTGACGGGGAGAGTGGAGCGCGGCAAGGTAAAGGTGGGCGAGGAAGTGGAGATTGTGGGCTTCCGCGAGACGCGCAAGACGGTGGTGACGGGCGTGGAGATGTTCAAGAAGCAGCTGGACGAGGGCATGGCGGGAGACAACGCCGGTTTGCTGCTGCGAGGGATTGCGAAGGAAGACGTGGAGCGTGGGATGGTGCTGGCGAAGGGTGGATCGATTACGCCGCACACCAGGTTCAAGGCGGAGATTTACGTATTGACGAAGGAAGAGGGCGGGCGGCACACACCGTTCTTCAAGGGATACCGTCCGCAGTTTTACTTCCGGACGACGGACGTAACGGGAGTGGCGACGCTTCCGGAGGGAACGGAGATGGTGATGCCGGGGGACAACGTGGCGCTGGAGATTGAGTTGATCACTCCGGTGGCGATGGAGAAGGGCTTGCGGTTCGCGATCCGCGAGGGCGGACGCACCGTGGGCGCGGGCACCATCAGCGAAATCATTAAGTAGTCAGGAATCAGAAACAGGAATTGGGGTAAGTCATGCCGCGTGAAATTGTGAGTTTGCAGTGTACGGCCTGCAAAGAGCGGAATTATTCGACAACCAAGAACCGGAAGACCACGACGGAGCGGCTGGAGTTCAGCAAGTTCTGTCCGCGGTGTCGGCAGCATACGGATCACCGGGAAGTGAAGTAGCCGGTTAACGGCGGGAGATTGGCGCCGGGATCGGGCCGGGCCAGAGGGTCAAGGCTGGATTGTTGGGCCGCCAGTCGAACGGTTTTCTAGGGGCGTAAGCTCAACGGTTAAACTGCCGGTCTCCAAAACCGGACTTGGGGGTTCGAATCCCTCCGCCCCTGCCAGATTGCCGCGCATAGCGCGGATGCGGCGGGATGAGGTCATAGAAGGGAAGCAGTGATGGCGAAATTGGCGACAGTACCTTTGCCGAAAGCTGGTGGCGTGGTGGACCGGGTGAAATCCTGGAAGCAGAACACCACGACCTTCTATCACGATGTGCGCACCGAGATGAAGAAGGTGACGTCGCCGAGCCGCAAGGAAGTGCAGGCGACGACGCTGGTCGTGATCATCACGGTTTTCCTGTTTGGGGCCTATTTCGGGGTGATCGATTATTTGATCGGCCATGGCATTGACCGCTTGTTCCGGTATTTCGCGCGATAGGTGGCAGGGCGCGGGCAGCGAATCGAGTTTTCTATGGAAGAGTTGAACAAGACCCAGACGAATGCCGCGGAAGCGGCGGCGCCGCCCGTATTGCCGGGTTCCTCGAACCCGAACATGCGGTGGTACATCATCCACACCTACTCGGGCTTCGAGCGCAAGGTGAAGGAGTCGCTGGAGTCGCGCCGGGATGCCTTTGGTCTTCAGGACAAGATCGGGGGGGTGGTGATTCCCACCGAGCCGGTGACCGAGATTCGGAACGGAAAGAAGTACACGACGGAGCGGGCCTTTCTGCCCGGGTATGTACTGGTGCAGATGGAGCTGGACGATCACGTGTGGCATGTGGTGAAGGGAACGCCGCGGGTTACGGGCTTCCTGGGAGCAGGGAATCAGCCCACGCCGCTTTCAGAAGAAGAAGTAAACCAGATTGTGTTCCGCGTGGCCGAGGGCAAGGACAAGCCCAAGCTCAAGGTTAAGTACGAGAAGAACGAGTCGGTACGCATCTCCGAGGGACCGTTTGCGACGTTCACGGGAATTGTGGACGAGGTGAACGAGGACCGGGAGACTTTGAAGGTAATGGTTACGATTTTCGGACGCGCCACCCCGGTGGAGCTGGAGTTCGGACAGGTAGAGAAGGTTATTTAAGCCATGGCAAAAAAAGTTACAGGATCGGTGAAATTGCAGATCGCGGCAGGCAAGGCTACGCCTGCTCCGCCGGTAGGTCCCGCTCTGGGTCAGGCGCAGATCAACATCATGGAGTTCTGCAAGCAGTTCAATGCGCGCACGGGCGCCAAAGAGCTGGAAGGACTCATTATTCCGGTCGTGATCGAGGTTTACAGCGACCGCAGCTTTACGTTTGTAACCAAGACGCCGCCAGCGGCCATTTTGCTGAAGCGGGCAGCGGGCATTGCCAAGGGATCCGGGGCGCCCAACAAGGACAAGGTCGGCAAGGTTACGGAGAAGCAGGTTGAGGAGATCGCGCGGCAGAAGATGCCGGACCTGAACGCCGGATCGCTTCAGGCGGCCATCAACAGCGTGAAGGGCACGGCGCGGTCGATGGGGATTGAGGTTTCCGCTTAGTCTGCGGAAAGTTTGTGGTTGATTTGAAGTTTCAAATACTACGGCTGCGGGGAGTGATCCGGAGCGGTAGGAGACAAAAGGAGTCACATGTCGCAAAAAACTGGAAAGAACATCGAAAAGGCGCGCGCGGCGATCGAGCCCAGGGCTTACAAGCTGGAAGACGCGGTGCCGCTGTTGCAGAAGGTAAAGTTCACCAAGTTCGACGAGACGGTGGACATCACCATGCGTCTGGGGGTCGATCCCAAGCATGCGGACCAGATGGTGCGCGGCACGGTCGTGCTGCCGCACGGGCTGGGCAAGTCCAAGAAGGTCCTGGTAATCGCCAGCGGAGACAAGCTGCGGGAGGCCGAACAGGCCGGCGCTGATTTTGTCGGCGGCGAAGACATGGTGGAGAAGATCCAGAAGGAAAACTGGACCGACTACGACGCGGTGGTGGCCACGCCGGACATGATGAAGTCGGTGGGCCGTCTGGGCAAGGTGCTGGGGCCGCGGGGGCTGATGCCGAATCCGAAGACCGGTACGGTGACCTTTGATGTCGGCAAGGCGGTGCTGGAAGTGAAGGCCGGCAAGGTGGAGTTCCGCACGGACAAGACGGCGCTGGTGCACGTGCCGGTGGGGAAGATTTCGTTTACCCCGGAAAAGCTGATCGAAAACGCCACCACGGTGATTACCAGCGTGATCAAGGCGAAGCCGGCAGCGGCCAAGGGCAAGTATCTGAAGGCGGTTTACGTGAGCTCCACCATGGGCCCGGGAATCGCGCTGGACACGACCGCGGTGGAGACCGCGGCCAAGCTATAGCATTTGCGCACTGCGGTTTGAGGCGGGCAGTGATAACTGCGAAAAGGATCTGAACATGTCGGTCACGAAGGCAAAAAAGGTTGAGCAGGTCGAAGAGCTGAAGGTTGAGTTCCAGCGGGCGAGCACGGCGATTTTGTCCACTTTTTCCGGACTCAAGGCGGCGCAGGCGGAGGATCTCCGCAAGACGGTGCGCGGGGTTGGGGCCAAGTACAAGGTCATCAAGAACACGCTGGCGGAGCGCGCGGCGGAGGGCACCGGGCTGCAGGAGTTGCTGAAGGGCCACTCGGGCGTGACGTCGATTGCATACACGTCGGGCGATCCTGTCGTGCTGGCGAAGGCGCTTTCGAAGTACGCCAAGGACAATCCGGAGTACAGCTTCAAGGCCGGAGTGGTGGAAGGCCGTGTGATCTCGCTGAAAGAGGTCGAGGCGCTGGCCACACTGCCGTCCAAAGAGGAGATTCACTCCAAGCTCCTGTTCCTGATCAATGCTCCGGCGCAGCGGTTGGTGACGGCGATGAACGCCGTTGGCCGCAACCTGGCCGTGGTTGTGAACCAGGGAGTGAAGGAAAACAAGTTTGCGGGCGGCGGCGAGGCCGCGTCCGGGTCGTAAACAGGTTTGTGGGCCGGGAGGAGCGATTTCCCGGTTATGCAATTTCGTTGTCTGGTGAACAGGGGTTGCGCACCGAAAAGAATCCGGAGTGATGTCTGCACTCCGGCGCTGCGGTCGCACTGGAAACCTGGGGATGGACAACAACCCGCCGGGCAGGCTGGCGGAGATAAAACTGATACCAGAGTGGAGAGAGACCAATGGCGGATTTGCAGGCACTGGAAGAACAAATCGTAGGGCTGTCGCTGCTGGATGCGGCACAGCTGGTGAAGAAACTGGAAGAGCGGCTGGGTGTTTCGGCGGCGGCAGCAGCCCCGGTGATGGTGGCGGGCGGCGGTGCGGGCGCAGCAGCGGCTCCGGCTGAGGAAAAGACGGAATTCACCGTCATCCTGAAAGATGTAGGGGCAAATAAGATCAATGTAATCAAGGCAGTACGCGAGGTTACGAGCCTTGGGCTGAAGGAAGCCAAGGATCTGGTCGATGGCGCTCCGAAGCCGATCAAGGAAGGCGTAAGCAAGGACGATGCGGAGACGATCCGCAAGAAGTTCGTCGAGGCCGGCGCTACGGTTGAGGTTAAGTAGCCGGATTTTTCCGGGTACGGGTTTGACGAAGAGGATGGTTTGAGTCGAACCAGCCAGGGACGCATCTAATTCCAACTGGCTGGTTCGATTCCGACACCACAGACAACAGGATTCCGGGGAATGGTTGGCGTTTCACGGAATTGGCTGTCCCCTTCTTTGGCGTGAGCTGGGCGTTGCTTACGCTGGGGCATGGGACTTCACGGCGGGCTGAAGACAGGCCTACTTACTGGCGCGTAAAAATACAATTCATTCAGGCCGAGTGCCGGTTACGGCGCCCGTGGGAGATCTCGTCCCTGCGGGCGCGATTCCTTTTGCTGTTTTTTCGCGCGCCGGGCGCGAATGGATTTCCAGGGTACGCGCGTAAGCGCGTGTAGATGACACCGGCGGAGGGCTGCCGGGTGGACGGGGCGATTGCCGGCTGCTTCCGGCTCTGAGTTGAGCGGAAGCGCGACAGGCACCCCCGGGTAACTTCAGGAGTTTTATGTCGAAAAAGAACAGCGGTCTGCGCAAACGTCTCGATTTTTCCAAGATTCCAGCCACCATCCAGATTCCGAACCTTATCGAAGTGCAGAAGCGCTCCTATGACCGCTTTTTGCAGATGGACCGGCTGCCCAGCGAGCGCGACGAAGCCGGCCTGCAGGCGGTTTTTCAATCGGTATTCCCGATCTCTGACTTCCGCAACGTGTCGCAGCTGGAGTTTGTCGATTTCGCGATCGGCAACTGGGAGTGCAAGTGCGGACACCTGAAGGGACTCCATCACCTGCGTACCACGTGCCGGAGCTGCGGCGCGACGGTGATTACGGACCCGTTCCATCCGGGAGAGGTGCTTTGTAACAAGTGCGGAACCTACAACGCGAATACGCCGGACTTCTGCAACAAGTGCGGCGATCCGGTGGGATTGCAGTTGAAGTACGACGTAAGCGAGTGCGAAGAGCGGGGGATGACCTATTCGGCGCCGCTGAAGGTAACGATGCGGCTGACGATCTTTGAGAAAGATCCGGAGAGCGGAGTGCGCTCGATCCGGGACATCAAGGAGCAAGAGGTCTTTTTCGGTGATGTACCCCTGATGACGAATAATGGCACGTTCATTGTGAACGGAACCGAGCGCGTGATTGTGAGCCAGTTGCACCGCTCTCCCGGGGTGTTTTTCGAAACGGCGAACAACCGCACGTACTTTTTGGGAAAGATCATTCCTTATCGCGGATCGTGGGTGGAGTTCGAGTACGACCAGAAGAACATTCTGTATGTCCGCATCGACCGCAAGCGGAAGTTTCTGGGGACGATTTTCCTGCGGGCCCTGGGCCTGCGCACCGACGAGGACATTCTGCGGACGTTTTACACCGTGGACCGCATTGCGGTGAAGGATGGCAAGCTGTTCTGGACGCTGGAGCCGGGGATTGAGCGTCCGACAAATCTGGTGGGGATGAAGTTATCGCACCGGGTGGTGAGCAAGTCGGGCGAAGAGGTGGCGCACTCCGGACGCAAGGTAACGGCGGCGATTCTGCGCGACATCCAAAAAGCGCGGGTGAGCGAGATCGAGGTGGAGGCGGCGGACCTGGAAGGCGCCTTTACGGCGGCGGACGTGGTCGATACCAGCACCGGCGAGGTTCTGCTGGAGGCCAATGCGGAGATTACGGCCGACAAGCTTGCCAAGCTGATCGAAGCCGGGGTGGCGGAGTTGAACGTATTCTTCCCCGAGCGCGACGATGTGGGAACGGTGCTGAGCCAGACGCTGCGGCGGGATTCGGTGAAGTCGCCGCAGGAGGCGCTGATCGAAATCTACCGCAAGCTGCGGCCGGGCGATCCGCCGACGCTGGATACGGCGACGGCGCTGTTTCACGGGATGTTTTTCGATCCCCGCAAGTACGACTTCTCGCGTGTAGGCCGGTTGAAGTTCAACATCAAGCTGTTTGAGCGGGGCGAGGCGACCGACCTGGAAAAGCGGGTGCTCGATCCGGACGACTTTTACGCGACCATCCGCTACCTGTTGAAGCTGCGCAAGAATATCGGCTCGGTGGACGACATCGATCACCTGGGCAACCGCCGTGTGCGGGCCGTGGGTGAGCTGCTGGAGAACCAGTTCCGCATCGGGCTGGTCCGCATGGAACGCGCCATCAAGGAGAAGATGAGCGTGTACCAGGAGATGTCGACGGCCATGCCGCACGACCTGGTGAATGCCAAGCCGGTAATGGCCGCGATCCGCGAGTTTTTTGGTTCGTCGCAGCTTTCGCAGTTCATGGACCAGACGAATCCGCTGTCGGAGATTACGCACAAGCGGCGCCTTTCGGCTCTTGGGCCGGGCGGGTTGTCGCGGGAGCGCGCGGGTTTCGAGGTGCGCGACGTGCATCCGACGCACTATGGACG
>DASZRZ010000462.1:0-6368 GCA_035548935.1 Terriglobales bacterium | reverse complement strand
CCCGAGACGATTCGAAGGGCATCGTCAAATCGCGGCTTTTGCATATTCTGCAGAAACTGGTTCAGGTGGGCACTCTGTTCCGGGGCAAATACAAAGCGCTCCGGAGTTTAAGCCGGAGCGCTTGATGTTGTTAGTGCAGCCCTCCCCCGAGTACTGCCTCACAACGGAATCGATTATGCGATGGGTCAGCTTTTTGGAATAGATCACTTCAGTAACTATTGGGGGTAACGCCACTTTTTTGCCAAAACACGCCTCATTTGCAATGAGATATCGGCGGATTTGAGGCAGACGGGCTTGTCAGCAGGCTAGGGGTGGGAGGAAGCCGGATAGTGCCCCGCCCTGGTTGTACCCCGTTGAGTTGTGTCCTGTTGTACCCTGTTGAGTGCTGCAGGCAATTCCCTTTCAGTCATTTTATTCAGTGCAGAGGTGAGTAGAACAAGCATGGCAACCATCCGGCAGAACGACCTGATTCAGAGCGTCGCGGACGCGCTGCAATACATTTCCTATTACCATCCGGCGGATTACATCCGCAATCTGGCCAAGGCGTATGAGCGCGAGGAGTCCCCGGCGGCCAAGGATGCAATGGCGCAAATCCTGATTAACTCGCGGATGTGCGCGGAGGGGCATCGTCCGATCTGCCAGGATACGGGGATCGTCACGGTATTCGTAAAGGTTGGCATGCAGGTGAAGTGGGAGGCCGATCTGACGGTGGAAGAGATGGTGAATGAAGGGGTCCGGCGCGCGTATCTGCTGCCGGAGAACAAGCTGAGGGCATCGGTGCTGGCCGATCCGGCAGGGGCGCGCAAGAACACCCACGACAACACGCCCGCGGTGGTGAATCTTTCGCTGGTGAAGGACGGCGAGGTTGAGGTAATCGTGGCCGCCAAGGGGGGCGGTTCGGAGGCAAAGTCCAAGTTCGTGATGCTGAACCCCTCGGATTCCATTGTGGATTGGGTGATCAAGACGGTGCCAACAATGGGCGCCGGGTGGTGCCCTCCGGGGATGCTGGGGATCGGAATCGGCGGCACGGCGGAGAAGGCGATGCTGCTGGCCAAAGAGGCGCTGATGGAGCCGATCGACATCCAGGAGTTGAAGGAGCGGGGAGCCAAAAACCGTCTGGAAGAGCTGCGGCTGGAGATTTACGACAAGGTGAATCGCCTCGGCATTGGGGCGCAAGGGCTGGGTGGATTAACCACCGTGCTGGACGTGAAAATTCTGGATTATCCGACGCATGCGGCCAATCTTCCGGTGGCAATGATTCCCAATTGCGCGGCCACGCGGCATGCGCACTTTGTTCTGGATGGCAGCGGTCCGGCGGTGCTCGAAGCTCCCTCGCTGGAGGACTGGCCCAAGCTGACGTATGACGTTTCCGGGGCGCGGCGGGTGAATCTCGATACGGTAACGCGAGAGGAGACCTCGACATGGAAGCCGGGCGAGGTGGTGCTGCTGAGCGGCAAACTGCTCACCGGGCGGGATGCGGCGCACAAGCGCATGGTGGATATGCTGAACCGTGGAGAGAAGCTGCCGGTGGATTTCGCCAACCGTTTTATCTATTACGTTGGGCCGGTAGATCCGGTGGGCGGCGAGGTGGTTGGACCAGCCGGTCCCACGACCGCCACGCGAATGGATAAGTTCACGCGGCAGATGCTGGAGCAGACGGGATTGCTGGGGATGGTAGGCAAGGCCGAGCGCGGCCCGGCGGCGATCGAAGCCATTCGCGACAATCGCGCGGTTTACCTGATGGCGGTGGGCGGGGCCGCCTACCTGGTTTCCAAGGCGATCCGTAAATCGCGTGTGCTGGCGTTCGAAGACCTGGGGATGGAGGCGATTTACGAGTTTGAGGTCAAGGACATGCCGGTGACGGTGGCGGTGGACTCCAAGGGGACGTCTGTACACCAGACGGGACCGGCTGAGTGGCAGCAGAAGATCGCGGGGATTCCCATTCTTGTCTGACCCGGATGGGTGTGAACTGGCAAGATTGAGGTGAAGAGACGGGCGAATCCCGGGGCTGAATTGCACCAAAATCGGGAATTGCCAAGGCCACAGGTTCCGGCATAAATTCGGGCTTTCGGCGGGAAGATGCGGCATTCGAGGTGTCTATGCCATGCACACAGTGCAAGGCTCTCGATCAGGCATTTGAGCTAGCGCGGGACAAATATGCCACCGCACGTTATGGCGCTTTCTACCGGGTGAGTCCCCATATTGCGGCACGCCGCCAGGTGGACATGGAGCGCGCCAAAAGCGACCGGGACGAACATCGCGTGGTATGCCGGACCATGGCAATCACGTTATTCAACCCCGCGGCTTAGTTGATCCGTCTTTTAAGTCAGCAGACCAAGAAGGCCAGACCCTTATCTTGCGGAAGCAGCAGGGCTGGCTGCAATCCCTCTGCCTGAATTCCGCATCCTATCAATTTCACATCTTTACGCTGCCAACATCTTTAGGGCCTTACGTCTGGAACTTTTAGAGAAACTTCATGATGGCGATCCGGGTTTATTAACCTGGGTTCTGCGTACAAGTGCGGAGAGAGGAAATTCAATGCGAACTGTAGTGCGGAAGAGTTTGGTGCTGTTGCTGGTGATCTGCGTGGGCGTGGTTATGACCGGATGTCCGCAGCGGACGAAGATTGGTGATCTCACGAGCAATCCCTCCCGCTACGCGAATAAAGATGTGGCGATTGCGGGGAATGTGACCACAACCTTTGGCGCGTTGGGTACGGGAGCCTACCAGGTGGATGATGGCACAGGAAGAATCTGGGTAATCAGCGAGAACTACGGCGTGCCTTCCAAGGGAGCCAGGGTGGGTGTGGCAGGCCGGATTACCGAGGGATTGAGTATCGGCGGTCGAAGCTTCGCGATGGCTTTGCGCCAGACGCAGCGCGCCCGCTATTGATTGAATGGCGAATTGGAGGAGTAACCTGCGCTGGTTACCGCAGGCATCTTCCGGGAGGTTTTCAATGAGTTCATACTCTGCCCTGTAGAGAAAACATCTCTCAAAGCCATGACAGATGGAAACGCTCCGGCCAACCAGCCGGGGCGTTTTTCTTTGTGCGTACTACCTCCATTGCAGGCATGGGATCGGGGAGAGGATCGCCGCGTGGAACGAGATCGGGATCGGAACCGGGCTCGGGCTCCGGGTCTGGCTCCGGGTCTGGCTTGGGTTGCGGTTTGGGGTCAGGACGTTGCGGGTTTGAAAGATCAGGCGTTTTTTCCAGAGCAAGCGGGAACCAGGTCATGGCTTATTGCGATGGCGATCCCATGGGAGGGGATGCTTCGGGCTGTGCGCGGCCACTTTGGGCCCGCCGCCGCCAAATATCAATGAGGGCGTCGGCAATGGAGACGACGACAGGGCCGATGACGAGCCCCGAAATTCCGAAGGCTGCAACTCCACCCAGTACGGAAAAGAAGATTACGAGGGTATGCAGGGGTAAATCTTTCCCGACCAGGAAGGGATAGAGAAGATTGTCGATGGTGCCGATCACCAGGGATCCCCAAACGGTAAGGATTCCTGCCTTGCCGGGATGACCGGAGATTACGAGGAAGAGCGCCGCGGGCACCCAGACCACGAAGGCTCCCAAGGCTGGAATGGTGGCCATAAGGGCCATGGCGGCTCCCCAGAGCATGGGGGCGGGAAGGCCGAGCCACCAGAACATGAGTCCGCCGAGGATGCCCTGAACGGCGGCGATGAGGATGCGTCCTCGGATCGAAGCATCGATGGTGCGGCCAACGCGGGATAAAACATCATGGGTTTCCGCGCTGGATAAAGGGACCAGCGAGCCTATGGCGGCGATGAAAAATCGGCTGTCCCGGAAGAGAAAATAGAGAGAGAAGAGGGCGATGAAAAGCTGGGTGAGCCCGGCGGCAGAGCCCGCGAAAATCTGGGGAATCCAGGAGGCGGCGGCGCTGGCAAGCTGCTCAGCGTAACCGCGCAGGTTGAGCCGCTGCTGCGCCCAGTTGAAGGCCTGAGAAAACCGGGGGCTCTGCTGGAGCTTTTGCATCCATGCTTCCTGGACCTGGGGGTTGCGCACAGTCTGCACCAGGGAACCGGCCTCGGAAACCACCTGTTTCGCCACGAACAGAATGAGAACCACAAGCGCAAGCGCGACGATGAGAACGGCGATGAAAGATGCGGCGTCGCGATTGGGAATACGCTTTTGAATTGCGCGATAGAGAGGATGAGCCACCACGGCCAGGGCAATCCCCCAGGTTAAGGCGGAGGCAAACGGGAGCAGCAGTCGATAGCAAAGGTAGGCAACCAGCAGAGAGATGGCTGTGAGAGCCAGGACCTTCGCGTCTTCGCGCCTGGAGGCCAAGGAGGGTGTGTTGTGAGCCGGTTCTTTATCGGTGGATGCCATAGCCTGCTAACGAGAGCTTAGCCTACAAACCGTGGTGAATGCGGCGCAATTCTACAGGAGGTGAATGCGGACCGGGGCCGTGGGAGGAGCGGCGCCGGAATCGAGGGCATTGCGCCAGAGGGCGAGGGCGTGACGCAGGGGCGGCAGAGCGATGCCCGCATAGGAAGGTGGGTAGGCTTCCAGATTGCGTTCCCCCCTGGCAAGAAGCGATTGGGCTCCGGCGAGGTTTCCGCGCGAGTGGTGGACGAGGGCGACGGCCACCTGAATCAGGCCCTGAAGGAACAACTTTTCTTCCGTAGGAGCGGCCCGCCAGACATCTTCGAGAACCTCGTGAGCCTCATAGAACTCGCCGCGGTTGAAGAGCGCAATGCCGTGATGGAATGCGGCGTGATCCAAGGTGGAGAATCCGATGGCGGGATGATCCGCATGCCCGGCAGGATGCGGCTCCTGCCGGGCAATTGCGGAATTACAGGTCGAGGCAGCCCACGCCGGTCATCCTATATTTCCAAATAAGGTGTAGTGACTGGCGGCGCCCATGAAGAACAACATGGGGAAAGAGAGGCCGAAGTTCACACGGGAGGCCAGGAAGGCCAACCGGGCGAGCTTGGCTGATTCCGGGGGGATGGGGGTGCCGTTGGCGGCGTTCTGCTCATTCCATCCAATGATGCGCTTCTGCATGCGCCAGATGACGCCCCAGACGTTGAGCATCATGAACCAGCCCATGCCTCCGCCGACCCCGATGGAGAGCATGCGGTTGCTTTCCCAGCCGTGGGAGTTGAGGGAGACAAAGAGCCATGCGGCGGCGCAGACGACGACGGCAACGATGATGCCGAGTACGACGGGCTTGCGCAGGGCGTCGGAAGGCGACATGAGGATGCCCATTTCAATGACGAAGGCCACGGTCCATATGAGGAAAAAGGTCATCATGGCATGGCCGCCGGAGGCGGAGGCATTGCGGGCGTCGGCAGCAACGATCATGGCCCAATAAATAAAGCCAGCGAGCACGGTGACCACCGATCCCCAGCGAAACCACCAGAGCGCGCGTGACATCAAAGGAGAGTAGATCCGGCTACGAGTGGGCGCTTCGAGTCCCTTCATAAAGGGGACGTTGATGAGATTAAAGAAGTAAAGCAAGCCGATCCATGTGATTCCACCGGCAAAGTGCAGGAAACGCAGAAGCATCATGACATTCGTACGCGGGTCCTGCGGGAGATCGATCTGCAGCAGAGCCATCAGCATTGTCATTTAGGGAACTCCTGGGGAGAGTGTGCTTCTGAACCCCGCACCGGGGCGAACCGGACGGTGGTTGGAGAGCGCCCGGATTCTACACTATGCGGCATGGCGAAGACATGGGGGCAGGTTGAAAAGCCGGTAGGCAAGCCGTATGGTAGCAAGTGGGAAATTTTATTCATAAGCCGGGATTCAAATACGGGAATCCGGGCTTATTGAAATTAAAAGTAACCGAGGCGATTTTTATGCCCGGATAGCCCGTTCAGGGAGCCGTCAAACAGTCCCCGGTGCGGCGATACGAACTATGCTGGCCAATACAAGAGGAGACCGGAAGATGGATAAGCCGGCGCAAAACATTCAGGACTCGTTTCTGAATACCGCCCGCAAGGAAAAGACGGTTATTACGATCTACCTGATGAGCGGTGTTAAGCTGAACGGCCGCATCCGGTCGTTTGACAAGTACTCCGTTGTACTGGAGAGCAACAGCCAGGAGCAGCTTATTTTCAAGCATGCGATTTCCACGGTGGTGATGAGCCGTGGCGCGCATACTCCCGAAAGAAGCTATGACCGGGCGGAGGCGCGGAACGAATCGAAGCCGGTAGCGGCCTCGATGCCGGGAACGGCTGGACCGGGATCATCTCCGGGGCAGCCCTCAACCTCATCCTCGATTCACCAGCGATAGTCGTCCATTTTGCGAGGCTCCGACAAAACTCCGAGTTCGCGGCTGAGTGAACGCGCCGGACGGAGCGACCCTTCCCAACGTGGAGAGGGGGAGCGGAGCTCG